>JAHWHQ010000103.1 GCA_019323195.1 Candidatus Woesearchaeota archaeon
TATGAGGAAAAGCTGAAGGATGTCATTCCCCTGATCCTGAAAAAACGCCACAGCAGAATACCGCTGTACAGGAAAGACCCTGAGAATATTATCGGAATGATATATACGAATGACATATTAAAATGCTATGCAAACAAAAAGACGAATATCCCGCTGCATAAGATAATGAAGCCTGTCTTCCACATATACGGCGCAAGCAAATTAGACGTTTTACTGAAAAGGTTCCTGTCCAGGAAGATGCTCCTGGCTGTTGTTGTTGACGAGACCCATAAGGTGGAGGGGATTGTCACATTAGAGGATGTCCTTGAGGAATTAGTAGGAGAGATAACCGACGAGAAAGAGATTTAGCATAGTAAATAAAATTTATCTGAACAAAAGATTTATAACCCATTGCATCTTATTTCGGATATGGTGGTAGAGAAATCCTATAAAATTGCTACATTAGGCTCTCATTCTGCGCTTCAGATACTGAAAGGAGCGCAACAGGAAGGGTTTTCCACCATATGTGTCTGCATAAAAGGGAGGGAAAAGCTCTATAAGCAGTTCAATGTTGCAGATAAGATAATAACGATAGAAAAGTATGATGAATTTGAGAGCATCCAGGACCAGCTGATAAAAGAGAACGCAATCCTGATACCTCATGCCTCTTTCATTACCTACATGGGCTTCGAGAGGATTGAAAAGCTCAGGATCCCTTACTTCGGAAACAAAAAGATCCTGAAATGGGAATCTGACAGGAGCCTGGAGAGAAAATGGCTCAGCCAGGCAGGTGTCAAGCTGCCTAAGATATTCAAGAAGCCGGAGGATATCGACAAGCCTGTGATAGTAAAGTTCCATGGGGCTGACGGCGGGAGAGGGTATTTTCTGGCAAAGAACTACAAGGATTTCAAAAGAAAGATAAAGCTTCACCCTGGCAAGGAATGCGTAATACAGGAATACATCCTTGGCGTGCACATGTACGCCCATTACTTCCACTCACCTTTAACGAACGAGACAGAGCTGATGGGCTTTGACAAAAGATACGAAAGCAATGTAGACAGCCTTGGAAGGATCTCTGCCAGGGACCAGATGGCCCTGCCAAAAGAGCAGGTAGACCCAAGCTATGTCATTGTAGGGAACATGCCCCTTGTCGTAAGGGAGTCTTTTCTTCCAAGATACATAGAAAAAGGCGAGAGAGTTGTCAAGATAAGCAAAAAGATAGCCCAGCCAGGGCTGTTCGGCCCTTTCTGCCTTGAAACCATAATGACCCCTGATGAAGACATAATAACCTTTGAGATATCTGCCAGGATTGTGGCAGGGACAAACCCTTATATTAACGGCTCACCGTACACATGGCTGAAGTATGACGAGCCTCTGTCAACCGGAAGAAGGATAGCCCGGGAGATTAAGATGGCAATAAAACAGGATAAGCTAAATCAGGTTTTAGGGTAAAAGAGGTGAAAATGGCCAAGAAAAAAATAAAAAAGAGGATGGTTCACAGAAAATCAGCAGTTAAAAGGAAAAAACCAGGCAAAAAAAGCAGGGGAATGTTCAGTAACCTTCTCAAGGGCGTAAAGGTAGAGGTAAAAGAGGTGGATGAAAAAGAGGATACTTCTGAGAAGCTAAATAAAGGTGAGAAGGATTCAAAAAAATCTGGGAATCTTTTTGACGCCCTGGGAGCAATCAAGGAAAAAATCCTGAGGATAGGGCCGTCCACCAAAATCCCGCATATCCTTGAGAACTATAACAAATCAGACATAACAATCGGCGTATTAGGCGGACACTCTGCGCTGGATGTCTGCAGGGGGGCCAAAAAGCTTGGCTTCAGGACAGTGGCTGTATGCCAGAAAGGAAGGGAGCAGACCTACGCGAGGTACTACAAGGCAAGAGATGACGGAAGAGGCATCATTGACGAGATAATACTAGTAGATAAGTTCAAGGATATAACCAAAAAAGAGGTCCAGGAGAAGCTAAGGGAGCTGAACACCATCTTCATCCATAACCGGTATTTCTGGGTATACTGCGACTTCAATGACATCGAAAAAAGATTCAAGGTTCCTATCTACGGCACAAGGACGATGGTCAAGCTTGAGGAGAGGGATGTCCCGAAAAACCAGTATTACCTCCTCCAAAAAGCAGGCATCAGGATACCAAAGATATTCAAGAGCCCGAAGGATATTGACCGTCTGGTAATCGTGAAGGTAGCAGAGGCAGCCCGCGGCTATGAAAGGGCATTCTTCTTCTGCAATGACGGGGAGAGCTACAAAAAGAGTTCGCAGGATATGCTTTCCAAAAAGATAATAACCCAGGATGCGCTTAAAAAAGCTGTCATTGAGGAGTACATTATAGGGGCGCAGGTCAATTTCAACTATTTTTACTCGCCTTTGACAGGGGAACTCGAGCTTATGGGTACTGACACGAGAAGGCAGACCAACCTGGACGGCTTACTAAGGCTTCCTGCAGATGTTCAGCTTCAGGTATTAAAATATATGAAGCCCAAGCTTGTCGAGACAGGCCATATAGCTGTAACGACAAAAGAATCGATCCTGGAGAAGATCTTCAGGATAGGCGAGCAGTTCGTAGAGACCTGCAAGAAAGAGCACCCTCCTGGAATAATAGGGCCTTTTGCGCTTCAGGGCGCTGTGGCTGCAGAGAAAGGAAAGGAAGAACTGGTCATATTTGACGTCTCTATGAGAATCCCTGGCTCGCCGGGAACGATATCAACTCCTTACTCAGGCTATCTGCACCATGAGTCCATCTCATACGGAGAAAGGATCGCGATGGAGATCAAGAAGGCAGCAGAAGACGATAAGCTGGATTTGATTTGTACTTAATCTTATATCAAAGGCATAAAAGATCTAACAGCACTCATAGCTCCTTCTCTCTTTTCTTCCGGTCTTGAAATCCTTCAAAGCCTTGCAGTAGATGGTTTTCCCGCATGGCGTGGGATACTGGCCTGTTAGGCATCCCAGGCATAAATCATCTTTTGGAAGCCCGATGCTCCTTACCAGGCCTGGAATTGTCTGGTAGATTATAGAGTCTACCCCAAGATCCTTAGCTACCTTGTCAAGCACTTCCTGTGATGTCCCTTTAGGGTCAAGAACCTTCTCATAGTTAGGCAGCAGCAATTCCCCAACAGTCGACATATCAATCCCGTAAAAGCACGGGGCCTTTATCGGAGGGCATGTGATCCTGAGGTGGACCTCTTTTGCCCCGCCTATCTTTCTGAGGAACCTGACGATCTGCTTGGATGTTGTTCCCCTTACAAGGCTGTCATCCACAAGCAAGACCTTCTTTCCCTTAAGGATATCCTTTACTACGGTGTATTTGTTAAGGACCTTATCCTCTCTCCTGCTTCCCTCGATAAAAGTCCTTCCCACGAACCTGTTTCTTATGAGGCCTTCCATTGAAGGTATTCCAAGCTCAAAGGCATAAGCATCGCCTGCTGCCTTGGCAGTATCAGGTACAGGAACGACAATATGGTCCTCAGAGATTTTTTCTGTCTCCAGTTTTGCCAGCTCCTTTCCTAACCTTGTCCTTGTGACATAAACAGACCTTCCGTCCAGAACAGAGCCGACATTGGCAAAATAGACCCATTCAAACATGCAGTGCGCCTTTCGTGTTGGCTTAGTAAACCTTTGGATATTGATATCTCCATTCTTTACGGTTATTAATTCCCCTGGCTTCAAGGACTTGAAATCGTGTGCGCCTATGTTTATCAAAGCGTTGCTCTCAGAAGCCACAAACAGGTCCCCATCCTCAATCGTATAGCTTAATGGCCTTAACCCCAATGAGTCCCTGCAAATCGCCAGCTCTCCATACCCGTTAATGAAGACGATATTATAGGAGCCGTCAAACTTCCTGGACAGGCTGTTAAAAACATCCACCAGCTGGGGTTTCTTAGAGCCCTTCAGCTGCCTTGCAAGGTAATGCATGATTATCTCTGTATCGTTATTTAGGATAAAATGGTACTCCGTCTTCTCCACAAGCGGCCCTTTTAATTTCTCGATATTGACAAGATTGCCGTTAAAGGCAAAGGCAAACCATTTCCACAGCCTTCCATGCTTCCTTTCAAAGGGCTGCGCATAGCTTCTTTCATTCGCCCCGCATGTGGCATACCTAACATGGCCGATGCCCTTGTTCCCGCTGTATTTCCTGAAAAGCTCCATGCTCCTCTGCACATTGCTTGTCCTAAAGACCTCGTTGACAGTCCCTATATTCCTGTACGTGTAAAGAAGCTGCGGCCTTTCCTGATTATATGTCGTAACGCCGGCAGAAAGCTGACCCCTGTTCTGGAGGTTAAGAAGAAGCCTATAAAGATAGAACAAAGCCTTGCCATTCTCCTTCAGAGATACTGCAGCAACACCGCATTCCTCTTTTATCTCACCGCTCATATAAGCAAGCCCCCCCTATACATATAATGTATATTTTTGATGCGGTTTATAAATGTTTTGGAAAAGAAATGGTAAAGGTATGTTAATTCAGCCACAAAAGGTTTAAATATAAGCTCATGATTATATAATTGCTTATATTCTATGATGAATAAAGCAGAGGCTATAAAGGAAGAAGTAAAAATAAGATTTTTTGGTCCTATTGGAGAAGGATACGCTAATTGTGTACAGGTCTATATTAATAAACCCCTTCCAACAAATTCTGAATATAAAAATGTTAAAGTTATTTACTTGGGTATTGGATGTGAAGAACCAGGATTAATTTTAGAAGGAATTCTAACAGAGCAGAATTTTAAATATACAAGGAAGAAGTTGCCAGATGGAAGCTTTCGCGCAGAAAAAAAAGGTAGCAATGATGGGATGACCTACGAAACAACTGGAATAAGTTCCGGGGTGGTATATGAGAGGAAAAACGATAATCCTAAAGAGGGGAATGGCAAAATTGAAGAGATAGTGTTTAATAAGGATTTTATTAGTCCAAATTATGATATTAAATTTGATGAAAAACAGTGGCAAAAAATCTGGGAACATATTAAAAAAAATAGAGGCCAAAGGGAAGAAGTTGGAACAATAGATGAAAAAATAGAAAAAGATAGATATAAAATAATAAAAACAAGGGAATATGAGCTAAGGAATATTTCAATTAATACCAAAAAAAAATCACCAATAATAATAAAGATATGTGAATATGAAATGAAAAATATTTCAGGTGATGAAGAAAAAGGGCCAACAAAAATAATAAGGGCATACGAATCGAAAGAAGAACAACTTGAATCAAAGATAGAAAAACCCAAAATATCTAAAATAGAAGAACAAGAACCGGAAATAGAAAAATCTTCGATTCAGGATGGAAGTAGTACCAGAAAAATAAAAAGGGGGGGTGGCACATTTACTAAAATAATAAAAATCAGATATAGTAAAAAAAAATTAAGGAAAGAAACAACCCCTAACAATGCTCCGAGTAAGTATATGTCTTCCCCGCATAATTCCTAAGGACTATCTTCTTATCATCCTTTTCAACGATATAGTTGGGCAGCAACGGTATCTTTCCCCCTCCTCCAGGGCTGTCGATAACAAAGTGCGGTACAGCCAGACCAGATGTCCACCCCTGTATCGCGTTTATTATCTCTATCCCCTTCTCAACCCTTGTCCTGAAATGGTTTATGCCTTTTGTCATGTCAGCCTGGTAGATATAATAGGGCCTTACCCTTATGGTAAGAAGCTTCTGCATCAGGTCCTTCATCACCTTCGGATCGTCATTAACGCCCTTCAGCAGGACAGTCTGGCTGCTCAATAGTATTCCCGCATCTGCCAGCATGATGCATGCGCTTGAGCTTGCCTCAGTGATCTCATCAGGATGGGCAAAGTGAACATTAACATAAAGCGGATGGTATTTCTTCAGCATGCTGCACAGCTCAGGGGTTATCCTGTGCGGCAGAGCGCATGGCACCCTTGTACCAATCCTTATTATCTTAACATGCGGAATCTTCCTCAGCTCCTTCAGGATCCACTCAAGATAAGCGTCAGAAAGCAAAAAAGGGTCGCCGCCGGACAACAATACGTCCCTTACCTCAGGATGGGATTTTATATATTCTATCCCCCTCTGTATCTGGCTTCTTGTGATTCTCTTGAAAGGGTCTCCTACCTGCCTTTTTCTGGTGCAGAACCTGCAGTACATAGCGCATTGGTTGCATACAAGCAGCAATACCCTGTCAGGATACCTGTGTGTCAGGCCCGGCACAGGTGAATCCCTTTCCTCGCAGAGAGGGTCTTCCATCCCTTCAGGATCCTCCAGCTCCCGTATATCCGGGATGCACTGCTTCCAGATAGCATCATCCTTGCTCTTGATAAGGCTGAGGTAGTAAGGGTTGATCCTCATAGGATACTTCTTTATGATCTCCCTTAGCTTCCCCTTGTCGATATTCCCTTTGCAGATAGTATCAAGCTGCTCCTCATTTACGATGCTCCTCTTGAGAACCTCCTCCCATAGCTCCACCTGCTCAATCTCCTTCACGAATTTCTTCTTCAGCAATGTTTTTTCCTGCTGCTCAAGCATTCTCGCCCTCTTTTTATGTTGTCTCTTCTTTTATTCCTGACCCTACCCGAAGTTCATTCATTAGCACATAAAATCAAGAAGAAACAAAACGATCTTTTGGAAATCATCTGTTATTTCACCAGTTTTTTCCTCCGATATTTTTAAATTTTTATTGATTTTTAGGGAGATTACTTATATTTAAAGGTTATTATTTTAATGCATTTTCGTCGCTAAAATCAATTTCTTTTTTTCAAAAAGAATAATTTTCAGAAAATAAATTTTTATTTTTTGGTTTTATCGTCGGTAAAATAGACCTGTCAGAACCTGCACCCGCAGTACCGGTCCTCAAACCTTTCTTTCTCCTTCGCTAAAAGCAGCCTTCCCCCGGAGAGAACAGCGTAAGGCGCAGTCTCCTTGATGAGCCTCCATGCCCGTGAAAATGTATAGCTTCCCTGCATCAGCACGATCAGGATGTCACCCTTAACGCAGTCCCTGCTGAAAAAAGAATAGCCCCAGAGGTCGTCTGCCTTGCATAAGCTCCCATAGATTGTCTTTTTTTTCAGGTCAAGAGAAGGCCTGGAAAGGTTAACTACAGGCGAAAACAGGTAGCTGGAAAAATCCAGGCCCCCTATAAGGTTCATCCCGCCGTCAACGATAACATTATCTCCTTTCCGGGCTATAACCTTAAGAAGTATATGGGTTGAATTATTTGATATGCATCTTCCAGGCTCAAAATAGACCTTAATACCCTTATTGAAAGGCAGAATATATTTCTCCAGGGAAGAGGATATCTTTTTTCCAAAATCATCCCAAGGCTCAACCTTATCGATAGAAAATTCAGTTCCATTAAGATCAATCTTCCTTTCTTCAGCCCCCGAGACAACCTTCTCAAGAACACATCTCTGCGTAGACCTTGACAAGGTAGCCAGGTCATCTGGATATATCCCCCCTCCTATGTCAAGA
>JAHWHQ010000104.1 GCA_019323195.1 Candidatus Woesearchaeota archaeon
GATTTTCATTATTCAGATACATGGGCTGATCCGGGCAAACAATATCTTCCAAAAGAGTGGGAAGGAATGTCTCACGGTCAGCTGGTGAATGCAGTCTATGAATATTCCAGTGAGTCGGTCAGGGCATTCCGTGAAGCCGGAGCAATGCCGGATATGGTACAGATAGGAAACGAGGTCATAAATGGCATGCTCTGGCCCGATGGCAGGATACCTGACAACTGGGATAATTTTGCAGAACTGGTTCAGGCCGGCATCAACGGTGTAAATTCAGGCTGCGACACTGCCAACAGACCTGACATAATGATACATATCGACCAGGGAGGCAACAAGGAAAGGACAAAATATTTTTTTGACAAATTAATGTCGTATGATATCGATTTTGATTATATAGGACAATCCTATTATCCATGGTGGCACGGAACACTACTGGAATTACGGGAGAATATGTTCTTCATGGCTGAAACGTACAAAAAGCCAATAATTCTTGTTGAAGTGGCTTACTGTTCCTCTCCGACAGAATACAAGGATAAGCCAGCTCCTTTCTCAGAATCACCTGATGGACAAAAAGAATTCCTTGATGAGGTTAATGAGATTATCCTGGAGACACCTCATAATCTGGGAAGAGGTATTTTCTGGTGGGAACCGGCAACCTATGGTGGAAGATCAACCCGCGATTTCTTCGATGAATCAGGAAATGTCCTTCCGGTAATAACTGTTTTTGATAAATATACCAGGCGTTAGAATTGTTTTCAGGTTTCAGTATGACATTTCAAGCATACTGATAGATCTTAAGTAGTAGGGCTAAAGCCCTGTTATTATTCTTGTTATGACTACGGCCTTCAGAGACTGTGTGAAAATCTCTTTTTTCTAATATGTTATTATTAGCAAATTGTGTTTTAAGTTTTCTAATAAGCGAAGTTGAAGCCCTAGGCTAGCTTCCAGTTAAATCCGCTCACCCTTTTGAGTAGATTATCCATATTCTCTATGTTTATTAGCCTTTTTAGGTTATATACAGTGGTATAAAGGTCAACTTCAATTTGTACTTTATGTTTGTTTTTAAGAAGAAAGCATAGCCTTCCCATCATCATTTTTATAGTGCCAAAAGGATGTTCGACTATAGTTTTTCGTTGTTTGACTTTTTCTAAGTTTTCCTTTCTATCTATCCATTCCCGATAACCTTCGATCCATTGATGGTTTACATTTACTTTTATTGACCTTTCTGTTTTGGATCTTGTACACTTCTCTTTTATTGGACAGCCATTACAATCATTGCATTTATAAACATTATAGAATTGACTCCTTTGTTTATTATTCCTTTGTATTAAGTGTAAAGTTTTCCCTTCCGGGCATAGATAGTGATCCTTATCCTGGTCATAAAGAAAATTTATACCGTTTTCTCTGTCCCGTTTTTTTGATGTCGATTCCTGGAGAGGAATATAACATACTGTGCCGAAAGTATTCTCCAACTCTTTAATTTGATCAATGTTAGCATATCCCATGTCTGCTTCAATCTCCTGAGGAATAAACCCTAGCTGGTCAGTTAAATTATTAAAGTCAGTCTTTAATAAATTAAAATCACACTCATCGGTGGTAACCTCTGCCATGGATATCATGTGGTGTTTGGAATCTACTCCAGTTTGTACATTGTAACAAGGCATTTTCCCATCCCTGCATTTCATCATGTTTGCGTCAGGATCAGTTGGAGAGATATATTTTTTCGAAGATCCCTTCAATTCCTTTTTTAATCCTTCTAATTCATCTCTTTCATTCTCAAGCTTCTCTATCTTTTTCTGTAAATCGTCTTTATCTTTTGACTCCTGTTCAAGTCTGTCCTCGAGTTCATCTATCTCTTCCATATTGGCAAGATATTTCTCAAGAGATTGTTCAATATTTTCTATACGACTTTTTAATTGTTTTTCCGAATACATACCGCGGCCTGCATATGCTTTCATCCTGCTTCCATCAAAAACAATTGTTTTCCCTTCTATGTAACCGTTTGTCATTAAGAACTTCCTGAACTCTATTCCCACCGAATGAATAAGGTCTTTGTTCTCCCTGCGGAACTTACATATAGTCCAATGATCCGGTTTTAGATCCCCAAGCAACCATATTACTTCTATGTTCCTGTAGGTCTCTTTTTCCATACGACGACTTCCAGGAATCCAGTTAAAGTAACAATACATCAATAGTTTGAGCACTGTTGATGGTGAATAACTTGTACATCCCCGATCACTGTGGCCTCCCCATGAACAAGCATCAGAATTTTCACTGATAAACTTCTCAACCACAAGATCTATTAATCTTACAGGGTTATCCTGTTCTATCCATAAATCAATATTTGGATACAGAAGTAGCTCGTTTCTGTCTTTGGGCTTTTTATAATGCATGTTTAATTGTTATAACTATCTATAATTAATATTATCTTATTGTAAGATAGATATTTATAACATATTTACCAAGC
>JAHWHQ010000105.1 GCA_019323195.1 Candidatus Woesearchaeota archaeon
AAGCCCTCTGCAACCCTTATCGGATCAGATTCCCATACGCCAACAGCAGGAGGCATGGGAAGCCTTGCGATCGGGGTTGGCGGATTGGATGTGGCAGCTGCTTTGGCAGGCCACCCTTTCTACCTTAAGATGCCGAAAATAACCGGGATAAGGCTTACAGGAAAATTAAGGGACTGGGTCTCTGCCAAGGATGTAATACTTTACCTCCTTAAAGAACTTACAGTAAAAGGCGGGGTAGGAAAGGTGTTCGAGTATTTTGGTGAGGGTGTAAAGACACTGACAGTCCCTGAACGTGCAGTAATAACTAACATGGGGGCTGAACTAGGCCTGACAACATCGATATTCCCATCTGATGAGGTTACAAGGCAATTCCTGAAATCACAGAAAAGGGAGCATGAGTGGAAAGAGCTGAAACCAGATGAGAACTATAAGGATATCTATGATGAGATAATCGAGATTGACCTTTCTGAGTTGGAGCCTATGATCGCATGCCCTTCCTCACCTGATAATGTAAAAAAGATAAGCGAGGTAGAGGGCAGAGAGGTAAAACAGGTCATCATAGGTTCCTGCACCAACTCAAGCTATAAGGACCTTGCTATAGTTGCAGATGTCCTGAAAAAAAATAAGGTTAGCGAAGGTGTTGAGCTGAACATCAATCCTGGCTCTAAGCAGGTTATCGAAACCCTAGAAAGGGAAGGCCTTTTCCGATATATCAAGGACTCAAAAGCAAGGATATGCGATGCCGGCTGTCTAGGCTGCATAGGCATGGGGCAGAGCCCTCTGCCAAACACTGCCACATTAAGGACATTCAACAGGAACTTCAAGGGAAGGTCAGGGACTAAAGAGGATTTAAACCACTTATGCTCTCCTGCTGTTGCTGCTGCATCAGCTATCAACGGAAAGATAACGGATCCAAGAAAGCTGGGGGATTACCCTGACATCAGGCTGCCTGAAGAGTTTGAAGTAAACGACACTAATATAATAAGGCCTTCAGGAAGGTCGGATATAAAAAGAGGGGAGCTTATCGCGCCTCTTCCCTTAAACCAGCCATTGACAGAAAGCATATCAGGAGAGGTCTTGATAAAAACCGGAGACAACATAACAACTGACGACATAATGCCTGCCGGCTCAAGGATAATCCCCTTAAGGTCGCACATACCAAGGATAAGCGAGTATGTTTTCCATAATATTGACAGGGATTTTGCAAAAAGGGCGAAGGAAAAAAAAGGCGGGTTCATCGTAGGCGGAGAGAACTACGGCCAGGGCTCTTCCAGGGAGCATGCTGCATTAGCCCCGATGTACCTCGGGATAAAAGCTGTAATAGCAAGATCATTCGCAAGAATACATAAGTCAAACCTGATCAACTTTGGTATCCTGCCTCTGGAGTTTGTCAATAAGGAGGATTATGATAATACAGAAAAAGGTGATATGTTAGAGCTTGAGAATATTATCAGCCAGTTAAGAGAAAATAAAAATATATTAATTAAAGACAAAAAAGATGAAAAAAAGGATATTGAGCTAAGGTACAGCTTAAGCCAAAGGGAAAAGGAGATTATAATCGCCGGCGGTAAGCTGAATTATATCAAGGAAAACAGCCTTAATAAAACAAAGCAGAATCCCAATACCATGACCCATAAAATAACCTTAATTCCAGGAGACGGGACAGGCCCTGAGATAGCAGATGCTGTCAGGAGATGCGTGGAAGCAGCAGGCGTCAATGTAGAATGGGATGTCCAGGAAGCAGGCTCTGACATCATGGAAAAGAAAGGGACGCCGCTGCCTGATGAGGCTATCGAATCCATCAAAAAGAACAAGGTTGCCCTTAAAGGGCCCATAACAACACCCATAGGATCCGGCTTCAGGAGCGTCAATGTCAAGCTAAGGCAGGATCTTAACCTTTTTGCATGTGTAAGGCCGTGCAGGTATTACCCAGGGGTTAGATCCCTGCTTAAGAGACCTGAAGATGTGGATATCGTCATTGTAAGGGAAAATACAGAAGACCTTTATGCAGGTATTGAATTTGAAGAGGGTAAAGAAGAGACTAAAAAGTTGATTGAAGAGATTAAAAATGCTGCAGATAAGGGAATCAGGGAGGATTCCGGCATCTCTATAAAGCCTATCTCAAGGCATGGTTCTGAAAGGATAGTAAGGTTTGCGTTCGATTTTGCCAGGAAGAACAAGAGGAAAAAGGTTACAGCTGTGACAAAATCAAACATCATGAAATTCAGTGACGGCCTGTTCCAGCGTGTTGCAGAGGAGACAGCAAAAGAATACCCTGATATTGAATTCGAGCACAAGCTGGTTGACAACATGTGCATGCAGCTGGTGCAGAAGCCTGAGCTGTATGATGTCTTAGTCCTTCCTAACCTTTACGGCGATATAATATCAGACCTGTGCGCTGGGTTGGTAGGAGGGTTAGGGATAGCGCCTGGCGCGAACATAGGAGAGGAATATGCTGTGTTTGAGGCAACGCACGGCTCTGCTCCGAAGTACAAAGGGATGAACAAGGTAAACCCGACAGCACTTATGCTAAGCGCAGTGATGATGCTAAGGCATATAAACGAGCAGGAAGCAGCTGAAAGGCTGGAAAACGCTGTAAGGGATGTAATAAAAGAAGGAAAGAATGTCACCTATGACCTTGCAAGGGATAATACACCGCCTGTAGGGACAAAAGAGATGGCAGATGCGATAATTGCGAAGCTGCAGGATTGAGATTATCTGGTTCTGGAAAGAAGAAAATTTATTATAAGATTATTTAGTTTCTACCTTATTTAATACATTGTACCTTGAACTACTATCAACTTTAATATACGGAAATCTTTCTTTAAAACCTATAACTCCACTAGTTACTATGTCATCACCCAATTCAGTTTCAAAGAATCGCTTCACTAGACAACCTTGTTCTTCAGTAATACCCAGTTTATCATGTTTATACTCAAAGACATGGTTAGAAGCTGCATTGTGAATAGCAGGTAAGTATATTTCTCCTGTTTCTAATAGTTGTTCCCTTAATCTATCAGCGTCCGCACACCAACTATCCTCCACTAGCCCAGGATTTTCTTTTATCAAGAACCACCAGTCACCGCTCTTTGACCGCTATAGACTGGTGGTATGGATTAATAACATTCTTAGTCGCAGAATAAAGTTAGCCTATATTGTTTGGCTTGATCTCTTGCAGAACCATACTTC
>JAHWHQ010000106.1 GCA_019323195.1 Candidatus Woesearchaeota archaeon
AAAGCAGGGAGGACAGGCAGTCTGATATTCCAGCTGTATTAAATAGGATCAGCGGTCTTAAGGTAAAGATCTCGAAAGGGGGTTATATCTTAAAAGATGAATTGGATGTAAAATCATGGAATAATCTGGTTGAGGCTGTAAATGAGGTGAATAGGAAAAAGATAAAAATAATTCCTCACGATCTGGGATATAACCTATTTAAGGAATACAGGGATGGATCACTAAGACAAAAACAAAAGCAGTACCTTAAATGGATTTATGCGTTTGATTCTAACGAGGGCCATTCATTGCCCAATTTCAATACAGACCATGAAACCTTGATGAAGTATAAGGAATTCATAGGTGACAGGCTGAAAAATAATCTGATCTTTACATTACTCTCTAAAGCACAGGAGGCTTATCCTAAGCAGTTTAGTGAATTATTGGGGATATCCAAAAGAGACTATAAGAAATTAGCTAAAACCTTGCTGGGGTTATGGAAATCTGATGCTCCGCAAAAAGAAGAACGAATAAAATCAATATTGGAAAGAAACGCTTTTTTTGTAGAAGAGATAAACTGGCAGCCTAATATAACGATTAATGAAATCAATGATTGGTTGAATTCGTTATCGTCAAATGTAATTGAGAAAGAACTTGTTCAGAAAATATTTAATGATCTTTACGGGGAAAATTACGGTCAGATGCAAAAAGAGATGGAAAAGTTTGAATTTAAAACAGAAGGAAAATCCGGATTTGGAAGGCCTTTTAGGTTTATCCTGTCTAAAAGAAAAATGCATTCTGTTGCTATGTTTAATATGGGTGTTTGTGTAGCTCCTGATGATAAGTTATGGAACAGCCCTGATTTCTGGCAGATGATAATATTTGATGAAGAGGATAATGGGTGCGGTGGTGTGATATACAGGACAATAGAAGAAGATGATAAAAAATACTTGATAGCATCAATACAGCCTTCACAAGGCATCTTGTCTTCGGTTTCCCCTGAACAGACCTATGCTAGGATCATAAAGTTCTCTAAATTAATGAGGAAAGGATTGAAGTATCAAAATTTACTAATTCCAACAGATTCTGTAATCCACTCTAACCGGAGCTCAATACAATCAATAATTCCATCTATGAATTACCCTACATTGACACTTAAGAGAAAATATGACTTTTCTTATAGTCCTTATCATTACCAATACCAAAAATTCTATATTGTTGATTGAAATCAATCTTTTTCATGATTACAATATATCCTGTTGCTATACTTTGAGAAGTATCTGGGTATCTGTTTATAGAAACATTTAAATATATGAACGTATTAAACATAATAAACATAAAATAAATGGAGGTAAAAATGGTTAGTATAACTTTATCCGTACCACCTGATTTGAAACATGAAATGGATACATTCCAAGAGATAAATTGGAGTGCTGTAGCTAGACAAGCTATAAAGAAAAAAGTGATGTTGTTAAAACAGATCAGAGAATTTACTAAAGACAGCACTTTTACAGAAGAGGATGCTTTAAGGCTTGGTAGGGAAGTAAACAAGAAACTTGCAAAAAGGTTATTAGCTAATAGGAATAACTAAATGAGATTTATACTAGATGCGAATCCTCTTTTTTCTGCTTTAATCAAAGATAGTTTTACTGCTAATGTAATAGTTAATGAAGATATAGAGTTATCAGCACCAGAATTCTTATTTGATGAGTTCCTTGAACACAGAGAAGAGATTTTAGCTAAAACTAAGAGAACTGAGCGAGAACTAGATGGTTTAGTAGATAATCTTAAGGATATTATCCATATTGTTCCTCAAAGAGAATTTGAGCCGTTCTTAGAAGAGGCTAAACAGCTTACATCTGATGAAGATGACGTTACGTACCTTGCTCTAGCTTTAAAACTTAGAATTCCAATATGGTCTAATGATAAAAAGTTCAAAAAACAGGATAAAGTTAAAGTCTATTCTACAGGTCAGATAAAAGAGATGCTTGAAAAGCAGAGAAATATTTTGCAGGGCTTGGACTAAAGTAAAAGCTATTGTCAGCAGTTTAAAAAATTAGTTCATAGGAAGTTGCATAAAGCAGAGGATAATATTAGTAAATAAATCAATTCTTGCCCTTTTTTTCTTTTTTTAAATACCTGGTCTTTGCCCTGCTGTAGTTTACAGGGTTCTTTATCTTCCTGCATAGGTTGTCAGGGATGCAGACCCTGAAGTCCTTATAGTACATGGAATTGGCGCAGTTGGGAGGGAGGATCTTTTTTGCCTTTTGTTTGTGGTACCTTAACTGGCCCTTGATAAGCACTTCCCTTAAGGGCTCGGGGTTTTTCTTGTTCCATTCCTCCAGCCTTTTTTCTATCTGGTCATAGCTCCATCCTACTGACCTTAGGAAGTTCGTGAGGATGAAAAGGCTTCTTTTCTTGCCGTCAGAGACGCCTTTCAGGATCGAGATAATGCAGGGAGGGAAGAATTTTTCAGGGACCGCCTCTTCAGGGATATCATACTCCCTGTCTTTTTCTGGTTTTGCCTCCTGCTGCTTAAGGCTGAAGTCAAGGGCCTGCACCAACAGCTTTTTCCCCTCATTTTTTATCACATTGCTCCTGTCTAAAAACCTGTACCTGGAGACCCTTACGTTCCCTGCAATGGCGATCTCCTTTCTGAACTGCATTACCTTGTCCGGGTTTATGGGGATAGAGACAAGGCCGGATTTTTCGTTGAATGAATATGGCATCCTGTAAAGGTGCCTGGAGGTGATAAGAAGGGTGTCGACATCTATGAAACAATGGGGGTCTATGTGGGTGTATATGTCGTATGAGTTGCAGAAAGGGCACATCTCTTTTTTGGAAGTGTCTGCGAAGCTATTGGTTTTAGTAACACCTCCCATGCGGTCAACCCTTTTCATAAGGGAACTGCACCTTTTGCATTTCAGTGCCATGGAAGGCAGGGATGATTTTTCAGTGTGGCCGCATCTGCTGCATCCGTAAAAATAGGACCTTTCTTTTTTTGGGATCGACCTTTTACAGCTCTTGCATGTTTTTTTGATGACATCCTCTTTTTTCTTCCCTATCTTGCTGAATATGCTTTCCTTCTCTTTTTCAACCTTTTCAAGAAGCTTTTCAGTGAATGCCAGGCCCATCTCATCGCTGTCTATGAAATAGATAAGGTATTCTGCTATCCGCCTTACGCCTTCAGGAAACAGAAGCCTGCTTTCTTTTCCATTTACATATCCGGGAAAGGCCTCGAAAGGAACACCTATGTGGAACCCTTTGTTGCCTGAGAACTTGCAGCTTATGGAGCTTATGCCGTGCATCTTCAAGGCTTTTATGATGAGCTCGGCTATTATCTTGGAGAATTCAAAATCTACTGAATCAATGTCCAGGACCAAGTCCCAGCCCATCCTGAGGTCGTCTACGTCTTTCTTCTTCATCATGGGATCAAGCTGGAGAGGGCTTTTCCACAGCTCTTCTGAGCCGTGGAAGGATGTGGCTCCCTGCTTGGCCAGCTCTAAGATGTCATTGGGGTACTTTAGGATGTCAGGCCTTTTGCCAAAGCCCTTGTCGCCGAACTTTATGGCTATCTCCCTGTCTCTTGCGTTTTCAATTATCTCATTCTGGATGTCTTCCCTTTTGTAGAGCTTTAGGATCTGGCTTAAGGTTATCATAAGGCTGAAAAGAATAATTTTTATATTTATAATGTTTTTGCTTGACCAGATGGCAAAAAATCCAGGGGAATTGATGGATTGGATTGAGAGGATACGGAGTTCTGACCAGATAGTTGTTGTTGAGGGAAAGGAGGATAAGGCGGCGCTTAACAGGTTAGGGATAAGGTATGTAGTGCAATTGAACAAGAAGCCTCTTTATAAGATAGTTGAAGAGCTGGTTGAGAGAGGGAAAGGGGTGCTGATACTTACAGACCTGGACAAGAAAGGGAAGCAGCTTTACGGGAAGCTTAACCATGACCTGTGCAGGTTCGGGGTTAAGGTCGACAATAGGTTTAGGAATTTTCTCTTTAGGCATACAAAGCTGAGGCAGATCGAGGGGCTGGACAGTTATGTGGAGAGGGATGGGCTTAAACGGCTGTGTTGAAAATCTCGCTAAGCTTCGGGTTAGCAGCTTCAAAATCCTTAATGTTAACATTAATTGCTGACTTTCCCCGACGGGGTGGCTAAAAGCCATAAATTTTGTTGTCACAAAATTTAAATTGACCCCCCCTTGTCAGATAAAGGTTGATTTTAATGAGATTTTGACCTTAGGCTGCTAACCTACATTTTCAACACAGCCGGCTTAAACATCAAATTTATAAATAATGAAGTATTGCTGCTTCAATATATGGCAATCGGCAATCAGATAAAGACTGTAATGCTGCTTGGCCTGCTTACAGGAATCTTGTTATGGATCGGGTCGTTCTGGGGACAGGCTGGGCTGATGTTCGCTTTGGTCTTCTCTATAATCATGAACTTTGGGGCATACTGGTTCAGCGATAAGATAGCTTTGGCTATGTACAGGGCAAAACCAGTGACTGAGAAAGAAGCTCCAAAGCTGCATAAGACCGTAAGGGAGGTCGTGCATCTGGCTAAGATCCCTATGCCGAAGGTTTATATCATACCTGCACCATATGCTAATGCCTTTGCTTGTGGACGAGGCGGGAAACACTCTGCAGTGGCTTTTACACAGGGCATTCTGGACCTGTTGAGCGAGGATGAGCTGAAGGGCGTTACTGCCCATGAGATCTCCCACATCAGGAACAAGGATATCCTGATACAGTCAGTTGCAGCTGTTATTGCAGGCGTCATATCTTATATAGCTATGATGGCTAGATGGGGTGCTATGTTTGGAGGGTTTGGTGGAGGAGATAGAGATAATGGTTCTATGCTAGAGCTTTTAGCACTGGCAATATTAACGCCTCTTTTAGCAACCATAATCAGATTAGCTATCTCAAGAAGCAGGGAATATCTGGCAGATGAGTCAGGTGCTAAGCTTATACATAACGGATATAGCCTGGCAAGCGCTCTGGAGAAGCTGGAGGATTCCACAAAACATGTTTCATTAAGGCCAACCTCGCAGGCACAGGCAACTGCCCATATGTTCATAAGCTCTCCATTCAGCGGGAAAACACTCTTGTCCCTTTTCATGACGCACCCGTCAACATCTTCAAGGGTTAAGAGATTAAGGGGTATTAATTTCTGATTATAGATAATCCACATAAATCTTGAAGAAATCCTTGAATGTTTTCTCCATTTTTTCAAGGAGGAACCTTTCAAGTTTAGTCTTATATCCTTTGTCATAAGCCTCTAAAGCCTTAAAATAAGATGCCCTCATAGTTTTCCTTATTATCAGTGGGGGAAACCCATTCTCTATAAGGATAGCATTTATAAGTATCCTGCCTACTCTTCCGTTTCCATCTTCAAAAGGGTGTATCTTCTCAAAGGTTCCATGGAATTGTGCAGCTATCCTTAAAGGATGTTCCTTTCCCTTCAGCTGATTATACTTGTTGAGCAAACCCTGCATCTCTTTTTCTACTTTTTCAGGCGCTGTTGTTTTTACATCCCTCATCAATAAGAAGTTAGGCAGCTTTTTAAAGCCTTCACTTACCCCTGTATCCCTGATTAATGCTGAATGGAGATTTAGTATGCTTTTTAAGTTGATTTTAATCTTATTGTTAAACAGCATTTCATTGGCAGTTCTTGTATTTCTTGTCTCATATATCTCTCTTAAATCCCTTCCTTTTGGTACAATATTCTCGTTCAGGAGCAGAGTTACATCCTTTAATGTAAGGGAATTGCCTTCTATTGCGTTTGATTCATAGGTGAAATTTACAGTAAACCTGTCCAGGATATCACTCATCTGCTTTTTGGTTAGCCTGTTAAGCAACTGCCTGTATTCTACCCTGAATGATTCTATCTTGGCAATCTTCTCTTTTGTCAGGACTATGTCAGGCTTATAAGCACTAAGGGCATATTTACTGTAACTCTCAGTCTCTTTTATTAAGAAATAATCTTTAACATTCCTGCTTTCAGCTTCTTTTTTATCCTTAATCAACTTGGATATCTTCTTTACAGCACCATCTGGAAGCCTGAATGAGTGCTCTGCATAGGGGTATTTTCTTCTGTTTATTTCTCTGATTCTGACATTTACCATATCATATTGTTTACCCCTACAGATATTTAAATCTTTCGTTTTTGTAGGGGTAAAATTCTATGTGGATTTAAAACCATTCAACCATTATCCAGAACTATCTGAAGCACTTCTTCACCAAACCTTCTTACCTTGTTGGGGCCCATGCCGTGGATGTCATAGAGCTCTTCTTTTGTTGTGGGGCCGCTCTGGCATATCTCCAGCAGGGTCTTATCGCTTAGGATCTGGAAGGCCTTTACGTTCAGGAGCCTTGATTTCTCAAGACGCCATCTTCTTAAGATTTCGAACAGGCCCCTGGCTGGTGAGGCTGTTTTGCTGGTTGTTTTAGCTGGAAGGATTTTCTTTTTTGAATCAGAAAATCTGCTTATGTTCTGGTTTCCCTGGCCGTTAATTATCCCTATTGTCCTGTCATCTATGAAATGGGTCAGGGTTGAGTAGTAGTTTATGATCAACTTTGACCTTGCCCTTGAAAGCGCTACATAAAATACCCTTAGCTCTTCCTGGTATTTGTCATAGCCGTCATTTGTCTTTAATATGTCAAGGATAGGGTGTTCTGACACCTTGCAGGGAAAACTGAAGCTGTTTGCACCTATAAGGTATACAACCTCTGCCTCCAGGCCTTTTATCGCATGCACTGTCGATAGTGTTACCTGGCCTTTTTCAGGATCGATGTTTTGCTTCTGCTCTTCAACTGTCCTTTTTATGAAGCTTATCTTAAACCTTCTCAGTTTTTCAGCCATCTTGTCAAGCTGCTTGTTTGTCCTTGCCAATACAAAGATCTCGTTCCTGGGGACCTTAAGGCTTAAGATGCTCTGGCAAACAAATAGATGCTCTGCCTCTTCGTTTTCCTGCTCTAAAAGGCAGACATTCTTGTCTTGTGAGGTATTATTGCCACAGCAGCAGATGTCAGGAAGAGCCATGGGAGAGATCACTGAATTTAAGACATTTATTATGTCCTCTTTTGAGCGGTAGTTTATCTTAAGCTCCAGAATCTTACAATCAGGGTATTTTTCCCTGAAGCGTATTATGTGGCTTATGTCAGAGCCTCTCCATCCGAATATGCTCTGCCTTGGGTCGCCTACAGCAAAGAGGTTTTTAGGGTTTAAGTAATCAAGAAGCCTTATCTGCATGTTGTTGACATCCTGGTATTCATCTACAAGTATGTAGTCGAATTTCGGGATGCATTCAGGAAATCTGGAGAATAGTTCCATCGCGTGAACTATCTGGTCTGTGTAGTCCCTGAAGCCGAACTTTTTCTTGTACTGTGATATCTTTTCCAGAACCTTCAGGACAAAATCAGCTACATCCCTGTCAGAGTATGAGGCTGAGCTGTTGAAAGAGGATTTTAATTTGTCTAAACCTCTCTCCATGTTCCTGTAGTGGTCCATGACTGCAAAAAGGTCATTGATAAACCTTAGGTAGAGGGTCTTTTTGTCCTCTGTGAAATATTTCCTGTGGCTGTAGTACAGGTCTGCGGCTGACTCAGGGGTATGGCCCATCTCTTTTAAGATGGTGTTGACAAGAAGGATCCTGCTCCTGAAGTCAAGAACCTTGTATTTCCTGTTATAGATCAGATGGCCTGACCTTAGGAGGATCTTCTCGCAGAAGGAGTTGAAGGTCTCTATCTGCAGGCTGTTTCCTGGAAGGATGGTGTTGAGCCTTTTGAGCATCTCTTTCCTGGCCTTTCTTGTGAATGTTATTGCAAGGATCCTGTCATCGTCAACATTCTTCAGCTTTGAGAGGAATTCTATCCTTTTTGTCAATACTTTTGTCTTTCCTGTCCCTGCCCCTGCAACACACAGGATATGGCTTGAGTTGTCGATGACTGCCTTTTTCTGGAAGTCATTCAAGCCGTCAAGAAAATCCCCCAACATCGAGAAAAGCTTTTTGTCTTGCTCAGTCACAGGCTCTATGTCATGATGTATTCCAGTTTTTTCATCAGGGCTTTTTTCGTTGAGGATATCTTTTTCACCGGTTTTAGTTAAGCAGACGATACTGTAGTACTTACCAGGATCCGGCTTTTTTATCTCAATAAGGCCTTTGTATTCCAGCTCATCCAGGAGCCTTCCTATCTCCTCTTTTGTGAAGCATTCAAGGCATCCGAAGTATCTGTTTTTGTGGAACCTGTGCTGCATTGCCCTTTCTGTCTTTTTTCCCTGGAGGAGCTCTGTAAGGTATTTTCTGCCTACCTTGAACCTTAATTCATCAATAGCCTTTAGAAGCATGATATGGTTGGGTTCGTTGATAGTTTCTTCTTGCATCAGTAAGAAGGAATTATGGGTGTTTAATAAAATTTCGGTTTAATAAAAAGTTTTATATATTTTAATTATTATCGAGAAAGGGAGGGAGTAAAATGACTGGAAGGAAATGTATAAACTGCGGGATCTTAATGAAAAAGACCTTTGTTGAACATAGAGGGATGAGGTTTGAGGCCAGGCAATGCCCTAAATGCAAGGAAAAAATATTCACTGAAGACCTTACAATGAAAGCTATATCTAAACTAGAATCAAAAAGATTACAGAGGGAGTATGTTAAACATCCTATGAAGATAGGGCATAGCTGGGGAATGACCTTTCCAAAGGATATGGCTGAGGTCTTTAACCTGAGCAATCCTAAAATAAGGCTTAGCCTGCACCCAAAATTATCTGAGAATAAGATTGAGATTATACTGAAAGAGTGATTTATTTAATAAGCAATTATAATCTACACCCTCTTCTGATAGTTTGCTCCTTTTTTGCGCATCTAATCGATTATGCTCAAAAAACTTCGTTTTTTGGCATCCTAAAAATCTTCTATTTTTATGATATCCAAAAATTCCGAAGGATAAATCTCCTTCCAGCCATTGAATTCTGAATGTGTTACTGTTAAGAAATCCTTAGCACGGGATATTGCAACATAAAACAGCCTGAGTTCAGCATCTCTAGTTATGTTACCTAAGTTTCCATTATGGAAGGGGAGTATCCCGTCATTGCAGCAAGCAAGAAAAACATGCCTCCATTCAAGGCCCTTTGCACTGTGGATTGTGCTTAGGGTTACTTTATTTTTGTCTTTCTCCTTTTTTTCAATATCCAAAAGCTCATCTAAAAACTGCCTTATTCCATTGGCGTCATAACTGTAATTCTGAAGTAAGTTAGAAAGCACTTTAATGTTCTCCAACTTATCTTCCATTTTTTTATTATCATCTTTATATTTTTTTGAGATATAATCTTCATACTTAAAAAAACTCAAAAATTGGTTAATAGGATCTCTCCTTTCCTTAAACAAGCACTTAAGGATACTTAATTCTTCTTTAAGTTTATTGCTAAAATTAATTTCATCAATATGCTCAAGAGATTCAATGATTGTGCATTTATGCTTGTCTGAAAGTTCTTCCAGCTTTTTAAGCTTTGATTTTCCAAATCCGCTTAACAGCAAGGTGACTCTTTCAAAATCAACAATAGAGCTTGTATTCACTTTTAGTTTAAGAAAAGAAAGTATATCTTTTATTTCCTCTCTTTCAAAAAAATTCTTTGATTTTGACAAATGGCAGGGAATTTTATTCTTTAGGAATTCTCTTTCAAGCTTCTTTCCAATATTGTTTGTCCTGAACAAAACAGCTATATCCTCCTTTTTTATTCTTTTTTTAATAAGGTTCCTTACTTTTTGAGTTATAAGCCCTATTTCATCATCAAAAGAATAGACAGACTCAATATTTATTTTAGCCCCACTTTCTCTTGTGCATTTAAGTTCTTTGTTTATCTTAAATCTCATGGTTTGTATTGTTTTATTCACAGCAGAGATAATATTCCTTGTTGACCTATAATTATCCTTTAATGTAATAGTATTGTAGTGCTTATTAAACTTGAAGACCAGATCGTTTGATGAACCTCTCCATTCATAAATATTTTGGCAGTCATCACCTATTAAGCATAAGTTATTGCTTTGCAGAAGATTAAGTATCTGCATCTGAACAAAATTCAGGTCCTGCGCTTCATCTATCATTATTGCTTTAAACTGTTCCCTAAATTTGTCTTTAACATCTGTACTTTTATTAAACAGCCTCAATGTTAACAGCAGGATGTCATCAAGATCTATCATATTATGCCGCCTAAGATATGAATCATATTTTTTATATATCTGCGGAACAGCCTCCTTGAGCTTTGGGCTTATTAAAAGAATTTCGTCATCTGCCAGCTCTTTTATTTCTTTTTCTTCGGTTGTGGATGTTCCCGATTCAAGGTAATCTGATGAGATGCCCCTGTTCTTAAATTTGCTGATGTTCCTTAATATATATTTAACACTATCTGCCTTCCCATCTATCCCCATACCTGCCAATATCAGTTTTACTATCTTTTTTTTATCAGGATCATCAATTATAGTAAAATTTTTGCTTGGAAGCACTTCATCAGAATTATCCCTCAACATCCTAAGAAATAATGAATGCATTGTGCCGATATACTTTGGCAGTTTCTTTGTTCTTGAGGCTATTTTTCCAATCATATCCTTAGCAGCTTTGTTCGTGAATGTAGTCATAAGAACCTCATCTGGTTTATATTTATACTTGCTTACTAAATTGATATACCTTTCAACAATAGTTGTTGTTTTTCCTGTACCTGCACTTGCAATAATCAGGAGATTGCCTTTTTCAGTATTTACGGCTTTTTTCTGCTCTTTGTTTAGTTTGATTGTTTTAGGCATTATCTTTCACCGAGTTCGTAAGGTTCATGATATTTAAGACCATATTTGTTAAGTATTTCTGCCATCTTCCTTACATTACTTTCTTCTGCTGAAAAAAATATCATGCCTGGATGGACATATGCGAAGAAATTATTACCTAAAAAAGAATAGCTTACACACAGGTCATCATCATAAAAATCGCCTTTCCTTTGTTCAAGGAGCAGAAGGTTTTTCTTAATTTTTTCTAAATCCATATCAAAAAATTCTTCAATTTTTCCATCATAGGTTTTGACAACTTTAAGTTTCTGATTATTGACAAAATCAAAGAATGCTTTTACAGTACTATCATGGCTTTGGTTCTTTACAAATAACCTGTCTTTCATTTCAACATAATGGTTAAATCCCAGTGCTTTTTCTAAAATGCGGTCTTCTTGTTTCTTCATAAGACCCAACCAGCTTCTTGATAAGAGATAGTCTTCAAAAATGCCGCTATCTTTCATTTCATCCAAAATAACCACAAAAACACCCTTTCCAGCATTCTGATTAACAGCCTCTCGAAAAGCAGATTTTAAAATTTCGATATCAGGATTGCCCTTTTTTCTGGTAATTCTTGCCTTAAGGAATAAAGCATGGTACGATGTTGGTGTAGTGGATAATATTTCATTGATACATTTCTCAGCTTCTTCAAGATTGTTGTTAAATTCATAGCTTACTGCCTTTTCTAAAAGGTGTTTCTCATCTATCTCTTTCTTATTTTTATTATTCTCTTCATCTGCTTTATGATCCATAAATTCAACCAAAGGGATTGGATTGTTATCCTCGCCTAAAGGAATATGTTTTTTATCTTCTGGGACAGCATCAAAATCAACAATTCCAGTAACTGCTATTTTGAACTCTTTTTTTCCTGTTGCTGCTGAAAAAGGATATTCAAAACCTTTCTTATCTAAAACCACAACAGGGCACTTTTTGCAAAAGTAGCCATTATCATTACCAGTCAGAAAGGATTCTCTTTCTCCATCTATTTCAGAAACAACCATATATGAGTGATATTCTTTTTCAAGACCTGAGCCGCATTTAGGGCAGCATCTTCTATTATTATTAAAATCACTTTTCCAATACATATACCTTGGAATCGAGGCTTTAAATTTACTTGCTTTACTCATTTTTTTAAACCCCATACTCTTTCTCAACAACATCCTTTATCTTCTTTGCCTTTATCGGACCTATCTTTTCAACCTTCTGCAGCTCATCATGATCCGCGTTTATGATCCTTTTTACAGACTTAAACTCACGCAGCAGGGGCCTTGCTAGTGTTGAGCCTACCCCTGGAAGGGAGCTTATTACGTATTCCTGCCATTCGCTTAGGGACATCTCCTTCTTGGTGTTGTGAAGGCTGAAGCCAGGGCCTTCCTCTTCCTGCTCCCTTTTTGCTATTATCTTCAGGAAAGAAGCGCTTTCCTTGCTGTTCTTTGTAAATAGTATAGGGATGCCGTAGCTTACAGCTATGGTGGAGAGCATGCCCCTTATGGAGTTAGGGTGGACGTTCCTTACAGAATAGATGTCCTGATCCCCTTCTACAATGACCAACGGCTTTTCGAAGTTTTTTTTCAGCTCTTTCATCTGCTGCAGCAGCCTTCCGTCGATAAGGGAGTTTACAAAGTCGCTTTTGTTCTTCATCTCTACGCCTACCCTTGAGCTTAGAAGATAATCAGCATTTTCCATCTTTTCAAGGTGGATCTTGACGCCCAGCTCTATAAGCTCTTTTATCACGGCTGAGCCCTTTTCCCTGTGGTCGACAATGACCTTTATCTTTTCATCAGGCGGTGCGTATCTCTCAAGAGTTGGCTGGGGGGAAAACCTAATGCCGAGCTTTCTCTTTATCATGTCTAATGTCCTGTACATCCTCTTTTCCTTATGATGGGCTGACCATTTATAGCCTACGTCCCTTGTCTCCAGGGCCATAAGGACTATCACCCTTCCTGATTCATGCCTTCCTGTCCTGCCCCTTCTCTGGATGGTCCGGATGGCAGAAGGAATCGGCTCGTAGAAAATTACCAGAGGGACCTTTGGGATGTCAAGGCCTTCTTCTGTTACTGATGTTCCTACAAGGACATTTATCTTCCCTTCCCGGAAATCGCCTATTATCTCTTTCTGCTCTTTCTGGCTTAATCCAGTCTCTCCTTTTTTGGCCTGCCCTACAAAAAGCTGGGCCCTGACACCTTCAAGCTTATTTAATTCTGCTGTGATATCTGAAGCATTATCCCTGTATTGGTTGAAAACGATGATCTTGCTTTCTTTCTTTTCCGTCAGCTGTTTTTGGACTATATTCTTAAGCTCGATAAGTTTAGGGTGCTGTATATTTTCAGAGAACAGCCTTTCTGTCTTGAGCAGGGCGCTCCTGTAGTTAATGTCAGAGGTGATATTCTTGATAGCCTTGGTCTTTGTTGTGACTGCCTCTCTCTGCAGTTTTTCAAAGTACTTATGCAGGGCGCTAATGCCCTGGGTCTCTAGAAGCTCAACAGCATGCTGTACCTTCATTATCTCTGCCAGCACAGATATTGCGTTCCATAAGGTAAAATCCTTTTCTCCTGAAGCAGCCTTTCCCCTCAGCTCGCCCTGGAGCCTTAACAGGTCTGTCTTGTTTATGTATTTAGGGTCGTAATCATTCATGTGAAGGACGCCTAATTTCCTCAGCTTTTCTGTCCTTTCTTTCAGGAAAAGCGCAAGGTACCTTTGCACATCCTTGAATACAGGAGGAAGATTTACCTTAACCCAGTCAACCTTTATCTCTTGGATGTACTGCTTTACGTCAGGGTCCTGGTCAGTCCTTATCTCAATCTGCTCTATGCTAAGGTTGCTGCATACTTCCTCTATTTTTTCCATCTCAGTCCCAGGTGAGGCTGTAAGAGCAAGTATCCTTGGGTAGTTGGCCCTTTTAGCATACTGCCCTGCGACCCAGACATAGGCGTAGTCACCTATAGCACGGTGCGCCTCATCTACGCCTAATAAAGAAACGTCCTCAAGGCTGATCCTTCTTGCGATGACATCATTTTCAAGGCCCTGGGGTGTGGAGAAGATAATCTTAGCAGTTTTCCATAGCTCAGCCCTTTTCTCCGGCTTTACATGGCCTGTGAAGACAGCCATCTTCTCTTCAGGCATTTCAAAGTGCTCTTTAAAGACCTCCAGATACTGCTCGATCAAAGGGCGGGTAGGGCCGATGAACAGTACCTTGCTGTTAGGGTATAGCTTTAGGCGATGGGCAGCGAGCATGAGGAATATGTTAGTCTTTCCCATCCCGGTAGGAAGGACAACCAGGGTGTTCCTGCTGGTGCATATATTGAAGATGGTCTGCTGGTACAGCCTTGGCTCGAAGTTTTTTATCATTTAAGACAGAAATAGCAAGCATGGTTTGTTTATATATTTTATTGATGGGCATTAGGCAGATTATTTATCTTCTCTTATATCCTGCTAATAATCATGCCCTGGAGCCAGTATCTTATACTTAATGTTCCTTATCTTTTCCAGGCTCTCTTCCATCTTTCCAGGGTCGGAGAAAGGGAAGTCTATCCTTCCAAAGCCGTTGAAGAATAAGGTGTCTCCTGAGAACAGTATCTTCTCTTTCTGGTAGTAGAGGCAGACGCTTCCTTTTGTATGGCCCGGTGTCTCTATTACCTTCAGGTCAGAGAAGTCCTTCAGCGGGTTTAATCTAACCTTGAATTCCACTGCAAGAAGGGGATTGCCTATTGCGTAGAACCGGTTCTTTTTTAGCAGATCAATTTCTTTTTGGGATGTGTAGAACTTTGCATTAGGGAATAGGTCAAAGTTTCCTATGTGGTCATAATGGAGATGGGTGAATATTACCTTGTCAACCTTGCTGAACGGGATTACTTTCTTCAGCTCTTCCTGCACTATAGACCTGTAAGCCCTTGGGCCTGTGTCTATGATGATCTTTTCTTTCAGGTCAAGGAAGTAGATGTTGCTGTCAACATTCAACTTCCATACTTTTGGGGCAATCTTTTCCATCATCTTGGATAAATTTCAGAATTTTTTACGGCCAGTTGGCAAGTCCTTTTATAAAGCCCTGCTCATGGAGGTAATAGCTTAGTATTGAGCCTAAAATGAATAAGATGGTTGTGACAAGCCAGTCACCGTACCTGGAGCCTATAAGAAAGCCTATGAGGAAGCCTATAAGGATAAGCACATAAGGGAATGCCATGCTTACCTTCCTGAAATAGATTATCCTGCCGCCCATCATGCCTGCAAAGAATATCATCAGATAGCGCAGGACAGCGCTGGGGGCGAATAATGACAGAACAAACCCTATTATGAGGATTATGAAGAAGCTTACTTCAACCCAGTTGTTTACTTCGAATACCATTTTGTTCAGTCAAACCCTTTTACTTCTTCGGCCATGGGCCGTTCCAGACCTTGCGCTCGAAAAAGATGTAATAAAGCAGCCAGCATATTACACCTATGGCTATTGAGCCTAAGACTGCCATCAGGACATTGATGTCCATCAATAATAATACGGATGCGGCTATTATGACGCTGAACATGAAGGCATAGGTCATCCTGCTCCCGAAGAACAGCCTGCTTCCTGAAAGAGGGGGTATGGGGAGGATGTCATAGATAGCCAGGACGATGCAGAATGCTATGAGCTTATCCAGCAGATAGCTGTACATAAAGGCGTTCACTATCTTAAAGACAGCGGCGATAGTTATCAGAGAGACGGTTCCGGCAACAGCTATCATGCCATTCTGGAAGTAGTTTATTTCATACCTGAAATGGCCTATCCTGTGGCCTGCAAGGTGGTGGACGAGAATGCCGCCGGGAAGAAAGACCCATATCTTTCCTTTTGAGAGGAAAACAAAGATAAGGCTTATCAGGATGCCTGTTACCCATATCTTGTATTCTGCGTTATAGCCTACGCTCCAGCCGGCCAGGCGCTGGGCGAAGTTGTAGATGATAAAGACTAAGGTAACGATAAGGGCGGCATTGAACCAGTTGAACAGGCCGGTGATAAGGTTAAACTCTTCCCTTCCCCATTCCTTAAAGGAGATTATGAAGGATAATATGAGTATGGTGATTATGAAGTCCCTCAGCTCAGAAGGCCTGAACTTGTAATACCTTTTTATCTTTGCTCCTAAATCTGCCAAACTTCCCATTTTACTATCTTATTTGTTATCTCTATATATAAATATTTTGGCTTCTCTATTTTATTTTGTAGTAAATCGAAAGGATTAATAACTTAAAATTTTCTAGGCTAATACGATGAAATACCATTACATTAACAATCAATCCCCTGAGCAGGAGTTTAATGGAAAAGGGATGAGCATTGTTCATCCCGGGAAGATAAAAGAGGTATTGCCTGCTAAATCAATAGGCGAACAATACTCTGAAGATGATGTTGCTTTGAAATGCAGAATTAATCCTTTTGGGGGAAGGGGGGTTGAAATTGGGTTTGTTCTTTCTGGAAAAGATCTTGAAGCTAGGATTGGATCACCGAATGCTGCTGGTTTTAGAGGAGGAATCAAAATTCATCTTTTTGATGGTGTGCCTGTTGACATAGAAAAAATCACCTACGACAGAACTTATAAACCTGCTAACAGAACCAGTAAACCTGTAAAAAGAAACTATAAACCTGCCAACAGAACTGATAAACCCAATGGAGATGGCAACTTGCTGCAGAAGGAGGTTGAGGAATCTAATGCCCCAAGGAGCCGTGAAGAATATTTGAAGGACCTAAATAATTGTCTGGATGGAAGGATTGGCCCAGTCAGTTCATTTAATATACCTAATTATATTGAGATAAAAATCAATGGAAAAAAGTATACTGTAAGCCAGAAATCCTTAAAATTATACCTCTGGATTAACCATTTATGGCAATGGAAGGGTGAATATAAGAGGCCAATCGCTGATAAAGTTCAGGAAATATTATCCAATGGGGAGCATTATGAGAAGGAAGGGTGGGGCGTGGTATACGTGATGGGTGACATGAAGGGCGAGTGCGAGTTACTCCGCGTATTCTCTGAAGATTTTATACAGATCTATGCAAAACGGAGGCCAAAGTGACTTATAAGAGGTTTTTTAGCACTAGAATTCTTTTTTTAGCCTGCTGTATAGCTTATCAAAAGCAGACAGGGGTATCTTCCTGCGCCTGAAATGCTCTACGTCAATCCTGTCGCCGGGATTTCTTGGTATGATATGGAAATGAAGGTGCATTATCTTCTGGCCTGCGGATTTGCCGTTATTGACAAGGATATTCGTGCCTTTATGGGTTTTTCTCAGGACCTTTGAGGCCAGCCTGGCTTCATTTATCAGGCTGTCCAGGATATTTTTCGGGACATCTTCCAGTTGCTCAAAATGCTTTTTTGGGATGACAAGGGTGTGGCCTTTTTCTGTTGCAGGGAAGTCTATGGACAAGAATGTAAGGGTGTTTTTGGTCTCCCTTAGCTTTTTAAAAGGAAAGCCGTTGATGTGCTTTTTTCTTTTTCCGGATATAAAATCGCAAAAAAGGCATGACATGACAGAATCAGAAGCAGCAGGGTATTTAAAATTTTTTGTTTGGTGGGATTTTTGTGTCTGGTCTTTTGTGGTTCTAGACCTTCCTATCTGTTTGCAGCGACCTTGTTCAGTACATATGCTGAACTAGGTAGAAGAAGGAACCTTTTTGTCAGGTCTGGAACAGCTTTTTTGTTTATGCTATACAAAATTGGATGTTCCTTGTTTACTTCTGGATCATTGAAGCATCCCTGCGCAATTTCGTAGGTTGATAGTTTAGTTATTATTTCAATAGCGATGAAAGGTACAGATGTTTTGTCATCTACCAGATAACATTTTCCAATTCGGAATTCATTAGGACCAAGCTTGTACTCCTCTTCTATTTCTTTTTGGATTATGCTGATAAAATACTTTTCAAAATCGAAATATGGATCATAAAAGCCGTAAGGGAAAGGGCCCTCTTTGCCGAAGGCTTTTCTCATGAAACTGTTGCTTAGCTTTTCAGGGATTAGATCATGTAGTGCACTATAAAATTTATGCTCTTTTAGGGTGTTCTTTAATACTGACTCCATATCTCTCCAGAAAGGGGTTGCACCTGACAGGGCCATGCAGTCTGTCGCTATGCCCATTCCTTTTGCCCTGTGTACGAAGCTTATCTCTGCTCCATCACTTGGCAATAGGATGAAGGCAAAGCCCAGGTATCTTGCTAGCTGATTTATGCTTAGCTGATATTCAGGTAATAGATTACCTATTGTTTTTCCTTCTGGATATATCTTAGGTAGTAGTAATGAAGGAACTGAAATAAGTTCGGTGGCTTTGAAGTCAAAAAATCCCCCTTTGCAGACCTCTAACGGTATTTTGACATTGCCATCTTTTACAACCATAACACTGCCGTTAAATATGTTATAAAGGTCCTGCAAGGCATCAGGATTGTTTGTTTTTAACCTATAAGCATCAATCAGCATTTTTCTCTTTTTTTGGTTTTCTAATAATCTTCGGCTTGGCTGGAATTCCTTAGGGACATGGGACGGTTCTGGAGAAACCTTGATCTCCAGTTCGCCTAATGAATTTAATTCACGGACGATTATAATATCTTTTTCAATCTCCATTAGGCTTAGAGGCTCATGTTTTCCATCTCTGGATGAAACAATCCTTTCCAAATTAGTTTGGTCTATTCTATCATTTAGGGAATAGGCTTTTAATGACCCTTTTTTCAAATCGTACTCGTAAAATGGTATTTCTCCTGCCATCTTTAGGTGAGAATATGTTTTTATTTAAAAAATTAGATTTTTTTAATAACTTAAGCAGAATAAGAGAAAGAATAACTAAAGTCAACCTTGTTTATCTTCTTTTTAATCAAGGCAATGATGTCATCTTCATGGCCTGCTCCTACTACCGCAAGAATCTTCTTTTCCTCGTTTGTTTTCATAAGCCTTACCAGCTTTTTGGCCATCACATCGTTCCTTTCCTTAATCAGGACATTGTAGAGGCTGGGATACCTGTCTTTTACCTTGTCTACCAGCTTTTTTATGATCTTTTTGCTTGGGACGGTTCTTAAATCAAACTCAACCTCTTTTTTTCTCAGGATTACTGCCTTGAAGACATCAACAAGGAAGTACCATTTCTCCTTCCAGGTTATGGAGCTGGAAAGCCTTTTCAGGGTTACATCAATCTCCTGGTCAATCAGGGCAAGCCTTATGTTATGCTTCCTGGCAAGCCTTACAGCCTGCTTCATCTCAGAGCCTGGAGCTACGCCAACATAATCCCCCAGCTTTTTCTCAGCCCATGCGCCTATCAATGAAAATAAGAAGCCCTTTAAGCCAACCTTGAAGATGTTATAGATGCTTATCTTCCCTTTTTTTGTGCTCATCAGGGCATATAATCTTTCTTTATCCAGCTCTATGGCTATTATGTCCGGCTTTTCCTGCTCGACAGCGTTTTTTACCTCATCTAAACTCTCTTTTGCTATGTGAGAGGTTCCTATTATCTTCAGGTTTTTGTATCTCATCTGGTTGTTTTTTGCCGTAAAAGGCTTTTTTGCGTTATTTTATGGTTGAGAAACCACTAACTTTATATACTTTAACCTTTTATACCGGGATATACGATTTGAATATAATAATCAAGGAGGGGATTTCAATGCTGAAGATGAAAAGGATTTCCGAGACTTATGATATGAAGGTATTTACAGATACAGGCGATTATTTTGGTGATGTGGAGGAGTCAATCCTTACCTCCAGCAAGGTATTCGGCTGGAGGGTGAGGGCTACAAAAAACTCCTTCCTTTCAAAGGTTTTAGGCTCTGCAAAGGGCGTTATCGTGCCGCACCAGCTGGTGAGGGCGATAGGGGATATCCTGATAATAAGCAAGGCGGCTGTGCCTTCTTATTCAGGGGATGAAGAGGACCTTAAGGACAGATAGGAATTTTGCTTAGGTAAATAAGGCAAAAATGTTTATAGATGCCTGGGATTTCTAAAAAGGCAATCTTTTCTAAAGATATTTAAACAGGAGGCTCCTACACATCTTTATACGGCAGTGGTCCAGTGGCAGAGCTTTTGGCTCCACTAGAAGACAGGGGCTTCCCAAGCCTCTAACCCGGGAAAATGCGGTTTTTTACTGCAATTCGGGAATTCGAGTCCCGGCTGCCGTATTTTTTTTGATTCTACAATAACATTTTCAACAACACCCTGTAATAAATCCAGCTTCATCCATAAAATCCTTAGGGGTTGCCATCGGCTCGCTCGGAGC
>JAHWHQ010000107.1 GCA_019323195.1 Candidatus Woesearchaeota archaeon
GAAGATAAGAAAAGGACAGGATGGAAACTGGGACAAAAAAGACCAGATAGGATTGATACTTCCAATATTCTTACAGGGTTATGGCACAATTTGTACTGGCTAGCAGATTAATTCTGTCCCACAGCCCTTTTTTGGATATTTTTAGAGAAGGCTATCGCGGAACCATTATCTTTTTCAGGCCGTCTACTTTCTTGGAAGAGAGGTAAGATAAGAATGACTTAACTGCCTTTAATACCTCTTTCTGGGTTATTACGCCTTTTATGACGCCGTCATCAAGGATAGGAACTACGCTAGGGCCATTATCAAGCATGACCTTTATAACATCATAAACCCCTGCGTAGGGGGAAACAGAGAATACATTCTGGTTCATGACCTGTATAATCTTAAGCTTTTTAATAAAAAAGGGGTTCTTGAATATCTCGCCTATGATGTCCTTATAGGTTAAGATGCCAAAAATCCTGGATGTTTCACCACCGCTGACAATCACAGTATCTGCATCTTTTTTCAGCATGGAGTTAAGGACCATGAATACGCTCTCATCTTCTTCTGCCAGAAGAATATTTTTGCTCATAATACGCCTGGCTGAAGACATGATAGATGATTCAAACATATTCTTGGATGTAAACCTGCCAAATTCCCTGATCAAATCGGCCCTTGAAACAATACCTACAAGACGGTCTTTCTTCGTTACAGGCAACCCGATCAGGTTGTTCTTAAGAGAGAAACTTATTGCCTTGATCAATGTAGCATCCGGGCTTATCGACTTGACAGGAGAGATCATGATGTCTCTTACCTTTAATCGGGAGATATCCCTTTTAAAATCAATCTTTTCCAACAAGCCCTTTTCTGTGATCATCCCTACAGGCTTCCTTCCTTCAACTACCACAACCAAGCCTTCATCTCCTGTTATCAGAAGGTCCATTGCCTCCATGATATTCTCATCCCGGCCAACTGCAATGCTCTTTTTGGCCATAAAATTCCCGACCCTTAAGTTCATTAATTTTTTTATATCTTTATTAAGCCCCTTTATCGCTGTTGTGACAATCGCTTCCTTCACCTTTTTCTTTATCCTCCTCCAATAAAGAACCGCGAGCAGCAATAGGATAATAATGGCGGGCAGTATTACGGTGGTAAAATTGTCCCTGATCCCTTCCCCTGTTCTTTCAAGAACCCCCTGCATAACATTAACTACGTTTGCGCCTACTTCTCTTACGGCAGGTCTTGTTTTTTCCGTTCCGCTTTCTTCCTGGGAACTGAAAGAATAAAGAACATTACCCCTTACACTTTCCCCCGGCTTGGCACTTACATGCTCGCTGCTGTTACCTGACGTAATTCTTATAGATAACTGGGCTTTTGCCTCTTCCTTTGTTGATGTGGTTGTTGTTGCATTATACTTAATGCTATTCTCATCAACCCATCCCGCATCCTCCCCTTCGAAAGCATCTCCCTGCTCATCCGAAAACTGGCTGTATACAGCTGTAGGAAGGTCAGGCAAGCCTTCCATACCCCCTGCCTCTCCAACCGGGCTTTCTGTTCCTGGAACCCATTGTGAAGAGCCTGAAGCGGTTGCTCCTGTTGATGTTCCAGATGGCTCTGTTGCCCCTGTAAAGGTTCCTGCCGCCGAAGCAGGCGCTGAGCTGGCTTTGGCTGATGCTGCTTTTTGAGAAACCAGGATTATCACCGGAACATTCACAACACCTCCTCCTGGATTGGCACCTACTTTTTTGGTGATACCTTCAACCTCTATAGTTATGGTGCTTCCTTCAGCTGCCTGTAAATACCCCCTGTTGAAGAAGAAGTTCCCTAACAATCCCCTGTCGGGATTATCAGCTGATGTTAAGGTTCTTGTCTCGATCGTGTTCTCTTTGCCGGTACTGTCAGTATATGTTGCCCTGACAGGAACACCCTGGGCAGGGGTAGAGTCAAGATTAATCACCCTTCCGCAGACATATGTCGGCAGGCTTGGCTGGACAGAGAAGATAGAAAAAGAGAGAATAATAATAAAGATAAACAATGCACAAGCCAATATCTGCTTTTTGTTTCTTATCAGGGGATCCATCTTGCTTCTTATTTCATGTCTGTTACCTAACCAATGCTGGGGGATATTTCCTCAAGCTAAGTTCTTCTTTCAGCGATATCAGGGGAGTCATCAGCTGTTTCTTGATAATCTGAAATGTATTCCATTTCTTCTGGACCAACAGAGACTTCTGCTGATGGCAGACCTGTCTGCTGCCCTTGAGAGGGTGCATCTTCCAAAAAAACAGAAGCAGGCTCTAATTGGTTATATCCGCAAATGTCTGCACATGAGTAACAGGAATTTCCTGTCCTACAGTCAATGAAGCAGTTGGCTACTGACTCTGTTATGCCGCATATACCATCCCCGCACCAGCCATCTTCTGATATTACGACAAAAGATACCAATAAGACTGATAGGAATAAAACAGATACAAATATCAATATTCTACTAACTCCTCTTTTTTTATCTTCAAAACACCAGCACATCGTGCGAATGCATATATAATTATCTGCCTTTTATTTTTGTTTATATAAACTTTACTGTCAATCATCCAATATTTTGCCAACAAAAGATAAATAACTCCTTTTCTGAAGAATATCTACGAGTCTGTTCCAAAGAAAATGATGTTATTCCCAGAGATAAAATGAAGAATAAAGCCAATCTGGAAGAGAAGTGAAACTTTTGGGAATTATAATATTAAAATAACATTTTCCTTATTTATAAAAATATTAAGATAAAAAGTTCACTTGAAATTTTATTATCCTATTCCCCTTATCAACCCCAAACACCTTTCCAAGAAACTGCTCACAGGTATAAATATTGGTCAATGTATGGTTGGTTATCTCCGATACCTTTATCTTATCCCCGCACAAGGCCAGGAACGGTATTAAATTATCTGCCAGATGCCTGTCAACAGGGGCTTTGCTCTCTATCTCTTTCAATAGCCTCTCTGCAGCCTCCCTCCCCACATCCTCTGCCCTTTTTCCCCTTTCTCCAAGCGAATCTGCCCCTACCCTTATAGGGTTTATAATATCAATATCTTCCGGGTCTTTTGAGAATATTGCCCATAACGTTATTCCAGAGCCTGTTGACAATGTTTCACAATATTCCGTTCTTATCTGTATAGGGCAGTTCAATCTGCTCAGCGTTAATCTGGCAGCCCTTGCCTGCCTTTCCGCAACACTGGCTTTTTGCAGGTCTGAAGATGCATGCGATACGCCTTTTACCTGGATTAATGAGTATTGTTCTGCCATGTTTATTTTTGGAGCTTCTTTTATATTCTCCAGGCTGAACCTTGGCTTTATCTTGATATCTGCCTTACCCCCGCCTTTTGGATAATACCCTCTTTTTATAAGGCTGGTCTCTATATCAGCGTACCTTCTTAATTGAGGTATGATGATATTATTGAAATAATCAAATTGCGGGCTCCATTGCGTGTCAGTCCCTCCTGTTATCTTTAATCTTACCTTAGAGCCGCCGAATATTGAAGGGATCAATAATGACTGCAGCAATAACGTAATAGAGCCTGCAGTTCCGATATCAACAGAAAGCGTTCTTGCCATGATCTTTCCAGGGCAGTACTTAAAGTAAGTTGATCCCAGCTCAGCCCCTTCTGTTTCTGCATCGCAAAGCTCTTCCAATGCCTTGATGCAAAACAGATGCTGGTTTTTAAGTCCGGGCCTAGGCCTTCCCTTCCTTATATTGTCTATCTCAAACGGTTTCTGTGTTATTGTAGAAAGGGCCAGCGCTGTCCTAACTATCTGTCCTCCTCCTTCAAGATAATCTCCTTCTAGTTTTATCATGATAAACAAAAGAAAGAATCACACTTTAAATAATTTACCAGTTTATGCGTATTATTCAATTAGTTGTGCACAAACTCCTTTTGTTGTTAGTTGCCGAACGTAGTGAGCGCAACTAGGAAAACTTGTTTTCCGTGTCCCTACGGGATGCCGAGTAGGTTTTTGCTTGCAAAAACTGTCGAAGCCGTTTTTGTTGTTTTCGTTTCCAACTAAACCCAAATCATCTCATATGC
>JAHWHQ010000108.1 GCA_019323195.1 Candidatus Woesearchaeota archaeon
AATACAACTGCCCTTCCAAGGCCGTACCTTCCGGCTGCCATGATTGTCCTGTCGCAGTCAGTAGCCACTAGTTTCCTTCCCCATAGCTTCGGTATGACAAGGTTATAGCCGCCGACATTCGCATCTAGGCTCATGTCGCCTTTTGTTATCCAGTGTGATGTGTCTACTAATAGGGCCCTGCCGGAGGTTGCTTTAGCGCATCTCTTCTCTTCTTCATCGCCCATGAATACTATCTTCAGTTTCTCTGTTTCATCCGGCTCCAGGTAAAGCCCGTTTCCCTTTTCAGCCATCCTTTTCAGCAGCGGGCTGTTTACGAACTGCCCTACGCCTATGGTGTACACCTTGATCCCGAAAGAGTTTATTGCCTGTATGCCCTGCATAATGCCGCTCTCATCCGTATCTATCCCGTCGGAAAGAAGGACAATGTTTTTGCTTCCTTCCGCCTTTTCCAGCACCTGCCTTGCCCTGGACAAGGCAAGCGCGATATTTGTTCCTGTATCCCCTTCAGGCGTTGTTAATGTCTCTATTGTGCTTTGTAAGGCAGGTATGTGGTCAATCGGGTTTAGTATGCAGTGCAGGCTGTTTGGTATGCAGTATGGCTTTGATACAAAGCCTATGATCGAGATCCCGTCCTCTGGGTTTAGGCTGTTGATTATATCTATAAGGAATGCCTTCTCAAAGTCCAGTACTGTCTCTTCACTGCCTTCCTTGAATGGGAATTTGACAGTCCCTGACAGGTCAATGACAAACACCACATTATACCTTTCGTCCCTCTCCCTCTTGGCGACCCCCACCTGTACAGGCAGCAGGCTTTCAAAATATGAATTCTCGTATCCGCCGTTGTCAAATGAGCTCTCCCCTCCGACTACCACCATGCCCTTTCCCTTTTCGCTGAGATAATTCTCCAGCAGGTCAACCTTATCATCCCTGATTATGTTTGCATTGATGTCGTTTAATACGACCGCATCATAACTGCCTAGTTCTCCCGGGATTCTGTCCTTTACCTCAACATCATAGACCTTCTCCAGCGCCTTCTGCAAAGGCCCGCTTCCTCCGGTGACATATAGCATCTTCGGCCTCGGCAGTGACTTGACAGATTTATAGTAGATATTGTTCTGCTCGAAATAGTCCTCTTTGGGAAATAGTATCCTTGCCATTATCTTATGGTACCCTCTTGAGAACCTCCATGTAAACCCCCCGTTGCTGTCAACATTTACCTCATGCCCGTCCACAAATGCCTCTATCTTGCTGTACTGCACACCCCCTACGTTGTTGATGTGCACCTTGAATTCGTTTTCGCTCTGCTCGATGACCTGTGATGGCCCTGTTATTACGACAGACACGTCCTTCCTGATCGGCCCTAATTTCACAGTGTGTATGCTCGTGTTCAGGATAGAGCTGAACAGCATGACATCCCCGAGGTCCCTTCCGTAGTTGTTGTATCCGTCAGAGATGATAAGTATATTGTCATCCCCCTCTGCATTCTGCAGTATGCCGTCCCCTATGGCTGACCTTTCGCCTGACGCGATGTACTTGAGTGTTGTGGGAAAATACCCCTCCAGCTTCTCCTTTAGTCCTTGCGCTATGCCTGCGTCAAAGATCCCAAAGCTGGAGGAATTGTCAGCAAGTATCGTAAGTGAAGGCGATCCTTCTGTTTTGGTCTCTTTTGTCCTGTACGGCGAGGCTATGGCTATAAGCAGGAAAAGGAATGCCAGGGTCCTTAGGATTATAAAGACAAACCTGATAAGCCTGTGCTCACGTCTAAAGGCCTTCTTCTCCTCCTTTTTGTTGAACTTGACGAAGCTCATGTAAGTCAGGACTGCCAAAATAAAAAACAGAGGGATTATTGCATAGGCGTAATGCGGATTAGCCAGGCAGTAGCCCTCCATGCATATCTTCTTGTCTAAAAGCCCTATCATAGGTCCCCTCTCCTTTTGATGTATAGAAACTCGATAAGCAGGATGATCAAAGCTGCCATCAGTAATGGAACCTCAAGCTCAAAATTATCGGCATCCTTCACCCTCTCAGCAGAGAACTCCTCCAGCACGCTCTTCAGCTCGATATTGTCCCTGTTTATGTCTGACTCCTTTTCATTGGCAAGGTTGACTGCTGTCTTTTTGCCGTCAAGCTCATAGATCCCTGCTTCATCCAGCAGGATCTTGTTTGTTGTTATTGTTGCGGAAGGGGTCTTCACCTCCTGCTCCTTTATCGCAGACAGCCTGCCGCTCTTTTGGTTGTAATTCCCTATATCCTCTACCTTCATCAGGTAATTAAGGAGATTGTTCCAGAATATCGGGTAGAAAGTATCAGAGTAAAAACCTGAGTACTTGTCGATTATCCCGTAATAGACAACCTCTCCTTCCCCTTTCTTCATGTGCACTATTAAAGGAGAATTGTCCATCTGTGCGCTTGCCAGCGTTATGCTCCCGTTCTTCGCCTTTCCTTTCAGGTAGCTGTTGAGCGATGTGAAGCACGGCTCGTCAGAGAACGGGTCTTTCGGGAATATTCTTCCAAGGATGTCCACGCATGCAGATGTCGCCTTCTCTTCCCTGCTCTCGATAACACCCGGAAGCAGGTCTAAGGCGTCGATCTCTGCCAGGTCCTCCTGCGCACCTATCACCAGTATGCCTCCCTGTTCCACATATTTTCTCAGGTCGACGAAATCTGTAGGCACAAACAGCTCTTTTGATATGTCGCTTATGATCACTATGTCATGGTCTATGTTGTATGCATTGACTGTAGGCGGCTCCCTGATCTCAAGCTCTGCCTGTAATGCGCTTAAGGCTGCCTTGATCTTGTTCTCCTCAGGCGAATTTGTTATAAGCAGCACCCTGCTCTCTTCCCTTGCAGGAGAGCTTATATAGGCTGTATTGTCTATGGCAAGGTCGTCATCAGCATCCAGCCTTATCTCGCTGATCCCCTGCAGGGTTTCAAGATTTATCTTTTCTTTTGATTTTGCAAGGACCGTTAGGCTCTTTTCGCTTACCTTTTTATTGTTATGTGTCAGGGTTACCTTGATGCTCTTATCGCTTTCCATGTAGTTCTTTATGACAGCGACAGTCTCATCCTTTTCCACTATCAGGTCTACTATCCCTATATTTTCCGCATCGTTGCTGACATCGATAAGGTTCACGCTGTTCCCTCTTGAGACTAAGTCCCTTTTGGCCATAAGCAGGTCCGAGCCCTCTGTTGCTATGAAATCGCTTATCACTGTAACAACCCCTTTTTTCTCCCCCAGCATGTCTCCTGCCAGCAGTACAGCATCCCCCAGGTTTGTTGATGTCGCCTTTGGCGCCAGCCTGTTCAGCAGGTCCAATGCATTTCCAGAGCTCCCGTCCTCTAATACTATGACCGGCGTGTTCTCTGCCACTATTATCGTGTTCCTTATCCCAAGGCTGTCTTTTGCTTTGGCTACAGCCTTGCTGAACCTTGTCGATATGCCGTCTTTAGCCTGCATGCTGGCGCTTGCGTCCAGCACGATGACATTGTTCCTCACCATGACAGTATGCGGTATCTCCAGGTATGGCGCAGCAACAGAGAATGCCAGGGCAAGGATTATGAGCAGCTGTATGATGAACAGCAGGTTTCTTAACAGCTTCTGCAGGAACGACGCCTTTTTGAACTTGTTCTTTTCCTGCATCATGAACATCAGGGAAGGGATTACCTTCTCGAAGTTTTTCGGCCTTATAAGGTATATAAGTATAAATGGTATAAGCGCCAGAAGCGCATAAAGCCCTGTTGCATTCCTGAATATCATCTTACCTGTTGTTCCCCTTTTTTATCCTAAGTCCAAGGTCCTTTGGGTTGACAAGCTCCTTGACGGCAATAAGGTTGTTCCCTATCTCATACCAGTATATCTCTGAGTTTATGGATATGTTCAGGTCTTTCCTTGCCTCATTAGGCAGGGTAACCTGGCCCTGTTTAGTGAGCCTTGCCTTCCCTACGAACTTTGGCTTTTCCATGTTGGGTCTGTTCCTCTGCGAGTACAGCTCTTACGGCAAGCTGTTATTAAATTTAATAATATTATTATTTATTATAAATTTATTAATTTTAATAATAGATGGCATTTATATAATTTGCGGTTTTATCAGCTTCATCCATAAAATCCTTCGGGGTTGCCATCGGCTCGCTCGGAGCCTGTCCTTTTTTGAAGAGCGGCCCCTCCCCGTAAGGGGCAGCTAAACAAGAAAATTTCATAATCATATTGAAAATCAATC
>JAHWHQ010000109.1 GCA_019323195.1 Candidatus Woesearchaeota archaeon
GAAGATAAGAAAAGGACAGGATGGAAACTGGGACAAAAAAGACCAGATAGGATTGATACTTCCAATATTCTTACAGGGTTATGGCACAATTTGTACTGGCTAGCAGATTAATTCTGTCCCACAGCCCCAATTTCCAAAACATTTAAATATAAAAACAATACTCTCATCCTATTATTTAATCATTTGGAGGGGGTGTTTATTATGGCAGAGGTTTCAAGGCCCTTGGATGCATTGAACAGAGCAAGAGATAAGAAAGTAATAGTTGAGCTGAAGAACCAGAAGCAGTATGTCGGCAATCTGAAATCATTCGACATACACATCAATGTAGTTCTGGAGAATGCAGAAGAAAGGGCAGACGGTGAAGTCAAAAGAAAGCTTGGAGTCATCTTTATAAGAGGGGATACCATAACGGTGATCTCTCCGGAGTAAGCTTTTTCTAAAATGAGCAAGGGAACATCGTCAATGGGCATGAAGTCAGGGAAGAAGAATATGATACATTGCAGAAGGTGCGGCAAGCGCACTTACCATATAAGGAAGGAAAAATGCTCCTCCTGCGGCTATGGGAAATCTTCCCGGATGAGAAAATACAGCTGGCAGAAAAAATAAGGAGTTATACCTATTACCTATTGACCTGTTTGGTTCTTCCTGTCCTTGATTATTGAGTTGACCATAGCTTTACATGCCCTCTGGATCTCAAAATAACTTGCTCCCTCGCATATTGATTCATCCAGTTTGATCCTGGCGATCTTCTGGTAGCATATGTCTCCTATGACGACCGTTCTCGTCTCCTCGCATAAGGATTCGTTCAATGTTTCTACCGCTACCTTGCTGACGCATCTGTCATGTGTAGTCTCATTCCTGATAAAGAAACAGACTTCAACATCCAGTTTAGCCCTTGCAATCTCATCATAGCATCCGTCTTTCTCGATAAGGTTCATCACCTTGGCGCATATGTTATGATCATTTTGGGCAATTGCGATATCCTTGTTGCACACGTCCGACCAATATTCCGTTTCCGCTTCATTGCACAATGAGAAATTGTTTCCTGATATGGCGATCTTTGCAGTGCAGTAATCCCCTGATTTTCCTTTTATTGACCTGCATATCTCTATATCATTCTTTTCAATCCCTATCTCTGCAATACATGAATCTCTGACCATCTCTGACTCTATTTTATCACAGGTATCTAGGGAAATGCCTTTTATTGCCTCCTCTAAATGACAGTCATCCTTTAAGCTTTGGTCCTTGATCTTCCTGCATGGATCATTTATGTTACAGGCTGTGATCAAAACCATGCTAAGTATGCTTAATATGGCCATAGCATAGATTGTTTTTTTCATATTCTCTCAAATTTCAGTTTTTCAGGAAAAGCTGTCATATCTTTTTATATTTAAATTTTATTAATCTAATTCTATCATTCCAGCCTTATCTTCCCTGTATACAGGGCCATCCCAAGCACAGAATTGATCCCCAGCCTTTCCAGCTTGTTCACCTCATCCATCGAGGATATCCCTCCGGCAGCTGTTATCTCGTTCGATGTAATCTGCTTCAGTTTCCTCAGCATGGAGAAATCAGTCCCTTCCATCATCCCCTCCTTGTCCACATACGTATACAGGAACTCAGAGCAGTAAGGCTCAAGCCCCTTGATTATGTCCAATGTATTTATATTTGTAGATTCCTTCCACCCCTTGACAACTATCTTCCCCTCTCTGCTGTCGATGGCGATTATTATCTTATCCCTCCCTATAAACCTGTCAAGCTCCTTTAAGAATTGTGCATTAGCCTCCCCGTCTTTAAATGCCGCGCTTCCTATGATTATCTTTTTTGCCCCTGCCTTGACTATCTCCCTTGCCCTCTCAAAAGTTCTTATCCCTCCTCCGACCCTGCACCTGAACTGGCTGCATAATCTTTTTATTGTCCTTAGGTTATCACCTTTCCCCATAGCAGCATCTAAGTCTATAAGCTGGATAGTGTACTTAGAAAATCCCCTGGCAGTCCCCAGGATATCATCCTTCTCTATCTTTTTCTGCTCTCTTCTGCCCTGGACAAGCTGGACAACCTTCCCGTCCATTAGGTCGATGCTTGGGAATATCATCTTAGAATAATAAAGCTACCCCTCTTTCTTATCGCCGCTGAAGCCAAAAGAGACCTCCTTGAACTGGAACTCCTCCCCGTTAAACATGAATCTGTTAGGAGGGATGAAAAAATTCGTATTGAACCACATTTTATATCATGATGTTGTTTGCCTGTTTATTAATCTATCTGAAATCCTGCATCTCCAACAGCTCTCCCAGGTCCTCAATCCTTTTGTCTCCGTCAATCCTGAACCCTATGGTAAGGCATCCTGCCTTTCTTCCTGCAGCCATATCAGCATTTGAATCCCCTACATAAGCTGATTCCTTAATTTTAATCCCTAATCTTTTGCAGGCCAGGATGATAATGTCCGGGGCAGGTTTGCCATGCTCTACCTCATCACCGCCTAAAATAACATCAAAATCATCTTTAAGGCTCAGGTAATCCAATAGCTTATGGGCCTGTTTGCAGGGCGTGTTTGTTGCTAATCCAACCTTTAAGCCCTTATTCTTCAGCTTAGTCAATACATTTTTGGTATCAGGAAATAACCTTACCCCTTTTTTAAACTCATCAAAGCCGTCAAAATAGATCTTTTTGATATCTTCTACCGGCCTTCCGAAGAATTCTTTTGCATCCCCCTCTATATTGCCCCCCCATATCCTGCTCTTAAATGTATGCAGTGTAATCTCCTCCTTTCCGAAATGCCTTAATGCCTTGTTAAAGAGCCTGAACCATGCTTCGAGGCTGTCTACCAGCACCCCATCCAGGTCGAATATTACCGCTTTTATCATTTTATTTTATATCCAGTCCAAGACTAAATACACCCTTTACTGCTTGGTATGCCCTCTTTCAGCCTTTCATCCCTGCTCACAGCCATCTTTAATGCTCTTCCGAATGCCTTGAAGAGCGCTTCTGCCTTATGGTGGTCTGTCCTTGCCTCAAAGCTCCTTGCATGTATATTGCACTTCAGGTTGTTTGAGAACGCCTCAAAAAAATCATATATTAGCTCAGAATCCAGGTCCCCTATCTTATCCTTTTTGAACTTAACATCGAACTTAAGGTATGGCCTTCCCCCTATATCAACTGCGAATATCGCCAGTGCCTCATCCATAGGCATCGCAAAGAATCCTGCCCTGTTGATGCCTTTCCTGTTTCCCAAGGAGCGGTCAAAAGCCTCTCCCAGCGTTATGCCTATATCCTCTACTACGTGGTGCTGGTCAACCTCCAGGTCCCCTTCAGCCTTTATCTCCAGGTCAAAGGTTCCGTGTTTTGCAAACAGCTCCAGCATATGGTTAAGGAAATTTATCTTTGTGTCAATCCTGCTTTTTCCGCTTCCCTCTGTATCCAGCTTCACTGATATTTCCGTTTCCTTTGTTTTTCTTTTATATTCTGCCATCTTTTATATCCTTTTTATTATCTCATTAACATCTTTTATAACTATCTCTGCCCCCTCTGATTTGAACAGCCCATTTAGATAATCTCCGTTTACATTCGGCGGTATAACACCAATAAAGCCGACCCCTGCATTTTTAGCACACCTTAGGTCAGACAGGTTGTCTCCTACATAGATGATCTCCTTATTCCCTGCCTTAAACTCCTTGGCCAGTTTTAATATCCCTTCCGGGCTGGGCTTGCCCTCCTTGACATCCTCCATAACAGCAACAGCATCAAAGTATTTATCTATCTTAAACCTTTTCAGGCCGTAGAAAGCCTCCTCTTTCGGCCTTCCTGTAAATATCCCAAGCTTATACCCCTTAAGCTTCTTTAAGGTATCTTCCTTGATCAGGCATTTCTCATTCCTTACAAACCCTTCCATATTTCTTCCGAGATAATATTCCTGGAATTTTTTGACTATAACCTTTTTCCTGAAATCCCCTCCATTCTCTGTTATCAGGATTTCAGCAGCATCATGATCGTCATTTATCCCCCTGTTCTTGACAGCCTCAACATCCTCCATGCTCAGTATCTTTCCCAAAAAGAATTCAGCGGTTTTCTTTATAGCAAGCCTGTAAGAGCTGCTTACATCTATCAGGACGCCGTCAATGTCAAATATTACCGCTTTTATATTATTTTTTGGCATTTTCTTTCTCTCTCATCTCCTTCTCATCCATAATCCTTTTTTCGCCTGCCATATCATTCTTTCTCATCATCTTATTCCATCTCCACTGTCCTATAAAGACCCAGTACAGCACTAATAATCCTATAAGCGATAATATAAAAATCAAAGCATCATTCATCTTATCTTACCTCATTCACATTATTTCCTTTAGAGCATTGACCAGCTCTCTTGTCTGCCTCACAGTTCCTATCCCTATCCTTATGCAGTCCTTCAGCATTATGTCAGAGCTCCTGTTCCTGACAAGGATCCCTTTTTCTCTTAATTTTTCCTCAACCTCTTTTGCCCTTTTTGGGAACTTAGCTATAAGAAAATTAGCAGATGTCGGGTATGTCTTTATTTTGAGCTTATCCATCTCTTCATAGATTATTTTTTTTGCCCTCTTCACCTCCTTTACATAGGATTTAACAAAATCAGTATCCTCCATTGCAGCCTTGGCAGCAGCCATCGAGACAACATTGACTGAATATGGTGAGCAGACCTTTAATAAATTTTTGATTATCTCCTTGTTTGAGACAGCATACCCTAATCTTAATCCTCCCATGCCATACGCCTTTGAGAATGTTCTTATTATCACAAGGTTATCATATCTCTCGACCAGGTCCAGGCATTCAGCTTTAGAGTACTGGTAATATGCCTCATCCACCAAAACTAAGGAATTATTCTCCAGGGCCTTTTCTGTTATGCTTATAATATCCTTTCTATCTATCAGGCTGCCTGTTGGGTTGTTAGGGTTGCATAATACGACCAGCCTTGTCTTTTTGTTGATTGCATTTAAGACCTGTTTGGCAGGGAACCTAAAATCCTCTTCATATAGGATTTCTGTTATCTTTGCCTCCCTTATCTGGGCATAGAACTTAAACATCGCGAATGTCGGAACAGGCAATATGACCTCATCCCCTTTATCGATATACGCCTTCATAAGGACCATTATAGCCTCATCAGTAGCATTTGTTATCATCACCTGCCCTGGCTTGACCTTAAGGAAATCAGCCAGCCTGGCCTTGAACCTGCCATACTCAGGATAAGATGCGATCTCCTCCCCGGTTATATTCCTAACAGCAGACAAGACCTTAGGGCTGCATCCTATAGTGTTCTCATTAAAGTCCAGCCTAAGCAATCCTCTCCTTCCCTCTAATGGCGGGACGTATGCCTCCATCTCCTCTACTGCTTTCCTTGGCTTGATCATCTTATTAATAATAGTTAATATGTTCTTATTTATATATCTAACCTAAGTATGAGGAAGAATAAACAGAGAATATAATGTTTTTTAGCCGTTATAGTGCGGTTTGGTTATTTTAAAATAATACTTGACATAAATCTAAGATTCTTTTATATACTCAGAAAACGGTATCTCTTATATTGATTTACTCATTTCAAATTTTGTTACTGCTTTTTGATATTCTTCCTTTGTGAATAATCCTCTTTCTAATCCTCTATTTATTGGATTTTCTCCCTTTTTGTAAACCACTTCAAAATATGCTGGTCCTGAAATCCCCTCTTTAATCTCTTCTAATGCCCTCAATGATTTTTTATTTTCAAATTTTGTTACTGCTTTTTGATATTCTTCCTTTGTGAATAATCCTCTTTCTAATCCTCTTTTAATATTAGCAATATCTGCCTCATCATGGCTTACTCCCGCTCGAACATATCCCAAAGCTTTTATAGATTTTTTATTCTCTTCATATGCAGGATGATTTTTTAATTTTCTAGAATGAGGTTCAAAACCATATTCTAATTCTAATTCTACTACCTTTTCAATTGCTTCTGGAGTTTCTTTATAAATATCTCCTTTGATTAATCTGGCATGTAAACTATCAATAAAACCTTTTCTTTTATGAGGTGGTATCTCTCCTGTTTCTATTCTTTTTTTCAAATCTGTTATTGATTCCAAAGACATTTTATTTTCACATATTTATGAATTGATACAAGAGGGACTTTCTTGGATATATAAACCTTCCTCTTTTGTAACTACTTTTTGAGAACTATCTCATTAATCCAAATACTATGGAAAACCTATATTAATATCTCCAATCTGTTAAAATCCCTAGTTATCAAATCTTCTTCAAAAAAGAAAATAAAAAAATCACTTCTTCTGTCCCTTTCTGGCTGCAAGAGTCCCTAACACCACTCCTAATACAACAAAGCCCCATACGATGGTAGGCAGTACAGCAGCCATCAGTTCTTTTGCCAATATAAGAAACATGATAATTATGACAAGCAGCATCCCTCCGATAGCTCCTGCAATCTTTACAAGGTCGCTTGGCTCGCAGCATCCGCCTTTCATCATTTCACCTTTTTTTATGGATTTTTTCATCGTATCACCTCTTTTTAGGCAATTTAGATTAAAATAAGTATATAAGTTTTTCTGAAATCAAAAAATTTATATAATAGTTATAGATTAATTATAGATAAATCTATAAAAACAATAAGGTGATTAGCATGGGTAAATTAACATCCATACAAATAGAAAAATCAACTTTGAATAAGCTAAAGGACTTTAGAGAATATAGGAGAGAGACCTATGATGAATTAATAAATCGGTTGATGGAAATAATGACTGTTCTCTCAAGAAAGGAACCTGAACTTAAAGAAGAGGTGCTTCAAGAGATAGAGGAAGCCAGAAAAGAAGTCAGAGAAGGAAAAGGAATATCTACAAAACAACTCATTAGGGAACTTGGGCTGAAAATATGAGTTACACAGTAACCTGGTCCATTAGATCTAAAAAGAGGCTTAATAAATTAGAGCAAAAAATAGCAATCTCAATAATTAAGAAGGTTGAAGAAATAAAGACTAACCCTCTGCATTTCTTAGATAAACTAACAAAGATTAAAGCCTTTAAATTAAGGGTTGGGGATTATAGGGTAATAATTGACCTAAATGAAAATGAGAAATCATTGGTAGTATTGACATTGGGCCACAGGAAAGATGTCTACAAAGAAATTGGAAAGTTGTTTTCCTAAACCCTCTTCTCAACACTTTTCCTGTGCCCTTCCAGCCCTTCAAGAGAAGCAATAACCTTAACAGTATCCTTCAGGCTTTCCAGTCCCTCCTTGCTTAGCTCCTGTACCGTAGGCGTCTTGACAAAATCCATAGCGCTCAACCCGGCTCTGAACCTTGCAACACCTCCAGTTGGCAGGACATGGTTAGGCCCGGAGCAGTAATCACCTGCAGCCTCTGGACTATAGCTTCCGATAAACAAAGCACCAAAATTATTCAGCTTGCCAATAACCTTCTCTTTATCCTTAACGATAATCTCCAGATGCTCAGGTGCAAAATCATTGACAAACCCTACAGCCTCATCCAGATTATCAGCTAAAACAATAGCTCCATACTTCCTTAATGATTCAGCTGCAAAACTATCCTGTTTCAGCTCCTTAAGCTCCTTCTCAATCTCCTCAGTAACATCCTTAGCCAGTTTCTCATCTGTTGTGACCAACACAGCAGAAGCCAATACATCATGCTCAGCCTGTGCCAGCATATCAGCAGCGATAAAAGGCGCATTGCCCTCTTCAGCTAATATCAAGACCTCAGAAGGCCCTGCCAGGAAATCAATCCCCACATCGCCGTAAACGATCTTCTTTGCAGCTGTCACAAAAACATTCCCCGGCCCTACAATCTTATCCACCTTGCAGACGCTTTCAGTCCCGTAAGCCATGGCAGCGATCGCCTGCGCCCCTCCCATCCTATAAACCTTATCCGCACCTGCGATATAACATGCAGCATACATCGTATTATTATCCTCCTTTGCAGGAGTGCACACCACAACCTCTTTAACCCCTGCAGCCTTGGCAGGTACAACAGTCATCAGGACAGTAGAGATCAGAGGAAAATTCCCTCCAGGAACATAACACCCTACAGAATCCAACGGCCTTACTAACTGCCCGACCTTAACACCATCTGAAACCTCTTTAGACCATTCTTTAGGGAGCTGTAGTTCAGCATACCTTTCGATGTTCTCTTTTGCCTTTTTTATAGCCTTTATTATTTTTTCATCAGCCTTCTCATAAGCCTTCCTTATCTCTTCCTTCCTGACAAGGATATTATTCTTAGTAGCCTTAAACCCGTCATACTGCTCAACATACCTGAACAGAGCCTTATCACCCAGTTTTTTTATATCTTCTATTATAGGAAGAACCCGCATCATAGCCAGCTCATAATTTTTTTTAGACCGTTCCTTAATTACTTTTATCCTGCCCTTATCCCTTATGCTTATTGTTTCTATCATCACAGGATTACCTTATTAAGGGGATACTCGACAATGCCCTTTGCCCCTGCCCTTTTTAATTTAGGTATCAGGTCCCTTACGATCTTCTCATCTGTTATTGTATTGACACTAAGCCAGTCCTTGTCAGACAGCTCAGCAATCGTAGGCTTCTGCAATGCAGGCAGTATCTCCAATACCTTCTCTACATCACTTTTCTTTATGTCCATCATAAGGCCCACCTTTTCCTCTGCCTCGATAGCGCCTTTCAGCAATAAGGCAATTTCTTCTATCTTCTTCTTTTTATCAGCATCGTTCCATGCCTCTTTGTTTGCGATAAGCACTGTATTCGACTCCATCACAGTATCGATTATGTTAAGGTTGTTAGCCCTTAATGAAGATCCAGTCTCTGTTATCTCGATGATAGCATCAGCCAGTTCCGGCGGCTTAACCTCTGTTGCCCCCCATGAGAACTCGATAACAGCATTTACCTTATTCTTCTTTAGATAGCTCTTTGCCAGATTAACAGCCTCTGTCGCAATCTTCTTTCCCTCCAGATCCTTGACAGACCTTATCCCGCTGCTGGCAGGAGCAGCCAGGACCCACTTTACCTTTCCAAGCCCTCTTTTTGAATATATCAGGTCCTCTACCTTAACGACATCAGCCTTGTTCTCCAGCACCCAGTCAATCCCTGTAAGCCCGAAATCCAGCACACCATTTTCCACATACCTTGCCATCTCCTGCGCCCTTATCAGCATGCACTCTACCTCATCATCATCAATAGAAGGAAAATAGCTCCTCTCACTAACGCTTATGTTAAACCCTGCTTTCCTGAACAGTTGTATAGTAGTCTCCTGCAGGCTCCCTTTAGGTATCCCCAGCTTGATCTTTTTATCATTCATCATTCTCACCACCCTTTACGTGTAAACTGATGTATGGGGAAAGCAGGCAGTATATTTAAATTTAACCGCAATATTGTGGTTATTCTAATAAGAAAAGAATGGCAGATTTCAATCTCAAAGGAAAATAATATTTAAAGGATTCTGGGTTAAATTAGACTGGCAGAAATCCCCTGCGTTAATTGGAAATCCTTTGGATTTCTAATTTGCTGAAAATGCTTGCATTTTCATCATACGCGAGGGGATGAATTCCAGTCTGATTTCCTCAAAATTTACATCAAAATATCAGCCCCGAACAATCCCCACCCTTTAGGGTTGGGGTAGGGGCTGATGTAAATTTTTTTGAAATTATTTATTCTCTTTTATGAGAATGCCCTTCGAAATGAATGATAAAAACTGATTTTTACGACAATAAAATAGGTTTTTTATAGTCTATATGCTCCATTTTCCGTATTTTGTCGTCGGTAAGTTTATTTCTTATCCTTCATCTTAGTAGGC
>JAHWHQ010000110.1 GCA_019323195.1 Candidatus Woesearchaeota archaeon
ATGTGCATTTTACCATTTTATCTCACTATTAAAAGGGAAAATCCCCGGGGGATTTTACGATCCTGATCCTCTTCCGGCCTTGCTTAAGGCCCTTGCTTCAATCTCGGTCTCCCGCAGCATAAGGATGTCTCCTACCTGGACAGGCCCCCTTACGTTCCTCCTGAGGACCTTGTTCTGGTCCCTTCCTTCAAGAACCTTGCATCTGACCTGGATGGCTTCACCCCTTGTGCCAGTCCTTCCGATGACCTCCTCTACCTTGGCCGGGGTTGCTGTCGTGAAATGGACAGCGCCTTTCTTTATCTCTTCCTGTTTTCCTTTTCTTTTGCTTTCTTCTGAATTGCTTTTATTATTGTTGGAAGCGTCTTTTTGGCTCATCTTGAAAACCTTTTACTTCTTCTTTTCTTTGATGTCTTTTATTATGTTCTTTGCCTCCCCTTCCTGGACTATGGCCACTGAAGCGGTCGGCTTTTCTATCCCTGCAGCAGCTCCCAGCTCCTCCTTGGAGGGGACCTCGACACAGGATATGCCCTTCTCTTTGCATAATAAAGGAATGTGCATCGTTATCTCAGGGGGGGTTACGTCCTTGGCGATAATGACCAGTTTTGCCTCTCCCTTCTCTATAACTTTTGTGACCTCGTTTGTACCTTTCTTCAGCTTTCCGGTGGCTTTCGCCATCTCGATAGCCTCATATACCTTGTCTGTTGATTCTTCTGCCATTTTATCTTCACCTTTAAGTTTTTAATCTTTGAGGAATATAAGAACACATCCTCATTCGCCCTATAAGCATAGGGTTCATTAATCACAGGTAAGGTAGGAGAAAACATAGCCTATTTAAAAACCTTATGGTTCTGGGGAATCTCTTTCCTAAAAACAACATATTTAAATATAAAGCTATCAACCCTGCTTTTATCCCCACTTAGCTCAGACTCATCATCGATGGGGAGCAATGGCTAGAGCACTCGGCTGTAGATAAACTCATTGCCTGACTTCGGCATCTGGCTAAGGATGAAAGGCAATCAGCCGGTACCGAGGGATCCGTGGTTCAAGTCCGCGAGTGGGGATTGAGGGAGCTTACAGCTCCCCCTATATTTCATCAAAGAGGAAGTTTTTTAAAGGGCTGCAAATCCCTGGATGGTAAGATGTCAAAAAGCAAGCACTGGAAGGCGTATAACACGAAGCATAGCGAAAAATACACGGTAAAGGAAGTCAGCTGCGTGAGCAACAAGTTCCACCATACAAGAAAGGTCAAGCTGAAGAATAAGTAGGCCGGATTTAATGTTGGCGGCTTCGACAGATTCTGGTTCTTTGTTGGTATTTGCTGTATGGGGATTTTATTGATTATAATTTGAAATGCCCTTACCGGGAATTGAACCCGGGCCAACTATTTCGTTTTATTTTATTAATTCTTGTGGGATATCAAATTTAGTTTCTGAAAATACAATCTCTTCACATTGTGATAAAGCATCTTTACACTTGTTCATCATCTTTTCATAATTCTGCTCTACTTCATTTATCTCAATGGAAGAGCTATATCTTGCATCTTCTCTCTTGTCAACATCAGATTTTTCTTCTTTTTCTTTATAGACTGTTATTCGTTGAATAAACTCATCATCATATTTTATTAAACCTCTATCTTTTACATATCTTAAAAAAATAGCAGTACATCTTTGACTTCTGGTTTCAATCCCGAACATAGCTAAAATAGCTAAAGCACAATAATAAAGCGTATAAAACCACTCTTCTGGGAGCTTATAGCCAAATCCTTTTTCTCTGTAGAACTTGCATAGCTCTAGGTTCCTTTTTGCTTTTGTGAGATACTTTTCTGCTTCTCCTTCATCTGGCTTTGTCTTTAAGAGACCTTTATGCTTCTTGCCTTTTTGCTCATCTTTTAGGGCATTTGAAAAACAGTCTTTAACGCTTAAGCTCATTTTTGTAGCTCCCTTATAAATTTTATAAAATTCTCTTGGCCAAATAATATTATTCCCTTTTTTAGGGCATCAATAAACGCCTGATTCTTACTTTTTAATTCTCTTTTAAATTCTTTTTTTATAAATTGGATTGCATGAATCTTTTTTATTTGTGTTTGTTGTATTCTAAGAAGGATAGTGTCAATTTTAGCTAGTTTTTTCTTATTAACAATCCCAATTAAATCAATATCGTTTGCTTCTTTTGGGAAGTGTAATATGCTCCCGTGCAATATCAGGAAATCAACCTCTTTTTCAAGATCAGAAAAATTATACCTCCATCTTCTGTATTTTAATGCTTCCTGCGTTAAAGAAAACGCTAAAACCTTCTCCAATAAAACATTATCCCAATTCAACATTATGCTTTGTGTGCCTGTTTTTCCTGAACCAATTTTATTAAATATTATTAGTTCATCTTCTGCAAGCCTTTTAAGGATTTTCCATGTACCCCACCTGCTCATTTTAAGGTGCTTTGACAGGGATGTTGCAGTATGGGTTGTAGATATGTCTTTCAATAATATGGTCAATATATGCTTGTCTGTTTCCATTTTGTTGTCAACTGTCAACTATTAGTTGACATCTTATATTTAAATCTTTTGGTTTTTACTACCCACTACTAACCACCAACCAACTTAAAATGCCCCTACAGGGAATTGAACACGGACATTAAGATATATAACAGGCGAGCGGGGAATCGAACCCCGGTCTTGACCTTTTTGCTTAAAACCGCAAGGTCATGTGCTATCCATTATACTACTCGCCTTTTTTACATGCAACTATTTATTGTATTTTGATTGGTATTTATAAATCTTAATAATCGTTCAGGCTGATCTGGCCTTTTCTCTTGCCTTCCCTTGTCTTTATCTTATCAAAATCCTGGCCGACCTGCTTCTTTATGCTTAAAGCAACCTTTTTTCCAAGTATCTGCACCAGCTTCATCACATCCGTTTCCTTTATATCCTTTATGTCCTTTATCTTATTATAATAGAGCTTCCTGGCCCTTATCCTGCCTACCTGCTCTAGCTTCAGCAGTGGTATCAATTCCTCCTTAACGCCGTTCTTTACCCTTATCCTTAGCTTGATAAGCTCTTTTAGCATGGGCTGGTATTTCATTATCCTTGCCAGCTCCTCTGCTGCGTATAGCAGCCATCTTGCTATGTCAAGCTTTGCCTTTATCTCGCCGGGCCTTATGTCATAGTTCTCAAGCAGGTATTCTTCATCCTTTTCCTCTATCCATTCCTGCAGGAACATGGCTGTCTTTACTGAATTTAGGAAATCATCGTATTCAGGCTCGTATAGGCCTGGCTCTTTTTCCAGGAGAAAACTGTCGTATTTGACAAGCTCTTCCTGGATCCTGTCATATTCCTTTACCTTGACCCTGAGCAGGGGCCTTAGCTCAAGGCTGCGGGAAAGCATATGGAGGAATGAGAACGGGATGGTTTTTTTGGCTGCAGCATTTTTTATGCATTCAATGAAGTTATGTGCTGTTAATGGATCAAGGTAAAGCTCTGCTATCCTTTTTCCCAGCAGGGTTGCCTTGTAGCTTTTGTCTTCAAGATCATCTGCAGAAGTAAAATCATCATCCTTGCTGCTTGCCAGGAACTTCCAGCTCGTCAATAGCTCAAGCATCCTTTCTATGGTCTGCTGGAGCTCAAAGGTGTCTGCGAACTGGAACGCCCAGAATGTCTTTGAGAAAAACTCAAAAATCTCCTTTTTTGTAGTGAGGAAGTTGGATGCGATCAGGCTAAGGACGTATGTCCTGAGAACAGGCTCTACTGCCAGCTTTGAGTAGATCTCTTCAGGATCACCATGGATGTACCTTTCAAGCAGCTTTTCCTTCCCGCTTTCTGAAGGGGCAATTATGATAGCCTGTCCTTCGCTGTCAAACCCAGGCCTGCCGGCCCTTCCAGCCATCTGGAGGTAGTCCAGGACAGGTATGTAGGCTAATCCCCTATGGCCGTACCTTCTCAGGTCTTTTAGTATAACCCTATAAGCTGGAAGGTCGAGGCCCATTGAATTATGAACTATAAAACCATTAGCAACAAACATATGGTCATTCTCTGGTTTATTCAATAATACAACATCATATACCTCATTCTCACAGTTAACCTCTTTTATTTTTCTTATTTTATCCCAAAAAATATCGCCTTCAAAGTCCGAATCTCTCCAACCTTTTTTAACAATCCAATTTAACTCATTTCTACATAAAGGGCACTCTTGAAGTCTAAAGAACTCTTCAATTTTTTTATTTTTATTAATTATATTTTTAAAAATCCATTTTCCAATTAAGTTAAGACTCCAAAACCATTCTGTATTACCTCTGCTTCCAATTCTTCTTTTTTTAATTAATTCATAATGGTGATTTAATCTTGTATCTTTTCCTCTAGGTTCATGATTCAGAAGTTTTTTGAGTTTTCTTGAGCCTAATTCTCCTTTTTTTCCAAGTAGTTTGATAACACTTAATTTTATTTGTCCCCATTTTTTATGATATTTTGATCTTCCTGAAAATATGTCTTTATAAATTCTATACCTGCAATTATTACATGAAACATAGTTTAGATTAGAGCAGATTCTTGCAACTTGCTTTATAAGGGCTTCCTGTTTTCTTCTTATTCCAAAGCCTATAAACTTATAGAAATCGATTATGCTATTCTTCTGGTGAATATTTAACTCAAAACTGGGTAATGTTTTGTATTCTTTTTCATAGATTTTCATTGAACCTGCTTTTTTCCTTTTTATTGTACTTACTATCCCAAACCTTAGAAGCATTTTTTGCGTTTGTTTGATTAGATCTTCAGAAGTATTGCTGAATCCAGGCCCCATTTTTTTATCTACATAACCATCTGTATCAAATAATCCTCTTAATAAGGAAGCTGTATTTTCTAAATCCATTTCCATTAATTTGTTGGAAATATATTTTCTAGCACCTTTTTCTATTCCGCATCTGACTAATAACTCTCTAAACCATTTATTTTTTCCAAGAATCAATTGGGGTGTTCCATTGAATGTAATGGTCCTTTTACAATTTAAGCCAAGTTTTTTACAAACTTCTTTTACCTTTGAAAATATTTCTTCATCTTGCCCTACAACTGATGGGCTTCCTTTATATTTGATTTTTCCATCTACTATTTCTGTTCCAGAGTATCCATCTCCCAGTATAACTCCAATAAAATAAGACAATTCAGGGTCAAATTTATAATTTGGAATATCAATCTTATTATTAATAATAAAATCCTTAATAGAAGGAATTTTTATATTCTTAAGGTCTAACTTCCCTATAGTTGCAATTTTATCTTTTTTGCTAATATTTTTAGCTGCTAAAATAATCTTTCTATCTTTTCTTTTAACAAACATCTTATGATTTGGAGTAACTTTAATTGAATAACCGGAAACTGAAGAAATCTTAATAAGTTTTGAAGAATTCATAATCCTATTAATTTTTTGTGCTTTCATAGCAATTAATTTGTTTTTGGAAAGTACAAAAATAGGATTTGAAACCTTAAACTTAGAAACCTCGGTTTCAGATATGTTATGCCAAATCATGCTGTCTTTTGATAAACATAAAGTTGGTGTACAACATATTATCTTTATCACACCTTTCCTGAAATTGTTTTCAATCAGCTCTTTCTGTTTAGAGTTAAGGCCTGCATGATGGAAAGCGATACCTTTCCTGATGCACCTTGACAGCCTTTCACACTGCCTTGTTGGCCTTGCTAAAGAATGAAGGGCCTGCTCAGAAAGCTCTGTAAGTTCCTTGTCTTCACTTTTTATCTTTGCACTGATGTCTTCTGCGGTCTTTTCTGCGCTTCTTTTGGTGTTGGCAAATACCAGGGCCTGCTTCCCTGTATTTATGGTATCCAGGGCAAGGCTTATCGCCGGGTTGTCCGACTTAGAATTTATTTTTAGCTTCATGTTGGGTTAGGGATTATAAGGGGTATAGTGATTTAATGTTGGTTGGATACCGGATAAGCCGCTTAATTATAAAAGCTTTTCTTTGGGGCTAGATTATCAGGGATATTTGCTAATATTACCTTTAAAACCTTTAATCATAATGAAAGGTTTTATGTTAAAACCTTGAATTGTAATGCAAATAGGTTCTATTTGTATGTTATAAAGAATTAACTTATGGAACACTTGTTCTTAAAACTGGTCTTAAACAACCTTGACATCCCACTCATACTCTGTCTCGTCCCTGCCGTCAGAGACAACAGCTTTTACCTTCTTCTGTCCTGCTGTTGTAAATGTCCTTGCTATAACATTGCTTTTCCTGTAGTGCTCAAGAAGGCTGAACTTCCAGAGGTAGCTTACCTCATCACCGTCAGGATCATTAGCTTCTATCCTGAACTTTATCTTCTCGTTTCTTTTGACGGTTATGCTCTTCTTCGGCTCAGCGGATGCTACCACCGGAGCCCTGTTCACATTATAGACCTTTATGTCAACTTCCTTGAAAACCTCATCCATGCCGTCGCTGGCCCTGAAGGTCAACGAATAGGTGCCTG
>JAHWHQ010000111.1 GCA_019323195.1 Candidatus Woesearchaeota archaeon
CAGCATGCATATTAAAAGACGGAGAACTGATAGCGGCTGCTCAGGAGGAGAGGTTCTCAAGAAAAAAGCATGACACGGACTTTCCCGAGAAGGCAATAGATTTCTGCCTTAAAAAAGCAGGGATAAAGCCTGGCGAAATCAATTATATAGCATTTTATGAGAAGCCTTTCCTGAAGTTCGAGAGGCTGCTGTACCAGCACCTGGAGATGTTTCCAAGAAGCTTTTTGACGTTTTTTCAGTCAACACCTTCATGGATAAACGAGAAGCTGAGGGTTACAAAGGTGATAAGGAAGAGGCTCAAATACAAAGGGGATGTTCTTTTCATACCGCACCACATGGCTCATGCTGCATCCTATCTGATAAGCCCTTTTAAGGAAGCTGCTATCCTTACATGGGACGGGGTAGGGGAATGGACAACGACGGCATACGGCTATGCAAAAGGCAGTGATATTAATCTAAAGAAGGAGATCATATTTCCGCATTCTATGGGGCTTCTTTATTCTGCGATTACAGCTTACCTCGGGTTCAGGGTGAACAATTCAGAGTATAAGGTCATGGGGCTGAGCCCTTACGGAACAAGGGATAAAGAAAAGAACCCGTATTACAATAAGCTGAAAAAGGTCGTTGATATAAAAGAGGACGGGAGCTTTAATTTTGACATGTCTTATTTTGTCTTTCATTACAAGGCAAGGATGCCCAGCAAAAAATTATGCAGGCTGCTGGACGGGCCTATAAGGAAACCGGAATCAGAGCTCACCCAAAGGCACAAGGATATTGCAGCAGCACTGCAGATGATAACAGAGGAGTCGCTTATCAAGATGCTCAACCATATCCATAAGGAAACAGGATGCAGGAATCTTGTTATCGGAGGGGGGTGCGGGCTGAACAGTGTTGCAAACGGGAAGATATTAAGCAATGCACCTTTTGAGAGCGTATGGCTGCAGCCTGACCCAGGGGACGGAGGAACATCGATAGGGGCTGCTTTTTATGCCTATAATGCTATCCTAGGAAAGGAAAGGAGCTATGCGCTTAAAAGCGCGTCCCTGGGGCCTGATTTTTCAGATGAGGAGATAAGGGATTTTCTGGACAGGAACAAGATCGAATATTCCCATTTCAAGGATGAGAATGAGCTTATAAAAGATGTTGCCAGGATGATCCATGAGAACAATGTTGTCGGATGGTTCCAGGGAAGGATGGAATGGGGGCCAAGAGCGCTTGGAAACAGGAGCATATTATCAAACCCGTGCAACCCTGATATGCAGGAGATACTTAACCTGAAGGTAAAGCACAGGGAAAAGTTCCGGCCTTTTGCACCTGTCGTCTGCGAGGATGATGCATTAAGGTATTTTGAATGCGATAAGCCGATTCCCTACCCTACTGATTTCATGCTTATGGTCTATCCTGTAAAAAAAGAGTGGCATAACAAGATACCTTCTGTTACGCATGTTGACGGATCAGGGAGGCTGCAGAGCATAAGGAGGGAGCAGAACCGGCTTTATTATGACATTATCAAGGAATTCGGAAGATTAAGCGGTGTCCCTATCCTGATAAATACATCATTCAACATAAGGGGGGAGCCTATCGTATGCAGGCCTTATGATGCCTATAAATGCATGATGGGGACAGGGATAGACTGCCTGGTCATGGGAAATTTCCTGATAAAAAGGGAAAATAATAAAAAGGACATATGGGATAGTGAAAAATATGCAAAAGACTAATGAGGAGATTGATGAGGGGATAGTCAGCTTTCTTAAGAATAATGAAGGGCAGGAATTTTTCCTTGTAAAAATCAAGGAAAACCTGGATTACAAATCAAAATTACTGAAAAAGAGGCTTAGAAAACTAAAGGCAAAAGGAAAAGTAGGGATAAGAAACACTAATGAAGGAAAGGTATATTACTTTAAGGGTAATGCAGATGAAAAAAAGAGCAGGATGAAGGCCAATATAGCTGCTATGTGCATTGCTGTCCTGATCATGCTCGTCCTTGCAGAGGCAGGGTTCAGGGCATATTATGGCATTACAGGAAAAGTGGTAGGCATTAACGAGGAAGAAAAATGCGGCAAGTCAGCATTTAGGAAGGCTTCAAATGAAGAGAACCCCAACAGGTTCCTTCCAGGGGATACAGCTTATTTTGAATACAGCGAGTTTTCAGGGGTAAGGCCCAGAGCGAACTGGAAGGGAAATGTTGTCAGAAACTTAAAATTAGATGACGGGGGGGAGGCACAATTCGTGCTTTATGACTCAAACACAAACAACATACATACACGCGGCTTGAAAGATATCAGCATGGAAAAGCCTGAAGGAATTACAAGGATAGCTGTCCTGGGCGATTCGTTCACATGGGGTGCTGAGACCTTTATGAGATTCAGCTATCCAAGCATCTTAGAGAATCTTGTCCCGGATTCAGAGGTCCTTAATTTCGGGATTGAGGGGACCGGCATTGATGTCATGTTCTTAAGATGGAAGTATGAGGTTCTTCCGTTAAAGCCTGATGTTGTCATTATGGCAATGTATTTTGATGATGTAAGAAGGTCCCAGCCATGCATACACAAGCCAAGATTTATGGTAGAGGACGGAGAGCTTGAGATGACAAACTTCCCGCCACCTTCATATGAAGAGATACTTAAGGAATATAAAAAACCTATTTTTGAAAGCTATTTCATTAAAACCTTACTTTATAACACTAATAGTTTCGGAGGGGTGGCGGAAAAGCAGTATGAATACGGGTTTGAGATATTAAGCCCTATGCTTGACATAATGAAAAAGACGTCAGAAGAGCAGGATATTTATTTTATGGTCCTGCTGATAGAAAGGGGAAATTTTGATTCCCCGCTGCAGTATGAGGAAATGACAGAAAGCGCAATCCAGGTAAGAAAGAGGCTGGAAGAGATTGTGATTAAGAAAAACATACCTTTTGCATCATCAACAGAGATTTTCGGCAAGGAAAACTTTGTTCCTAATGATTATCTCACACACAAGAAAGGGCATTTCCTTCCTGACGGCAACGGCTATCTGGCGCAGGGAATCAGGGATAAACTTATGGAGGAAGGGGTAATTGATGTTAAAGAAGGAGGGAGGGATTATTTCTTTAATTATGATAATGAGAATAACATCCTGGTCTTGACAGATAAAGAAGACCAATCATATAAAAGGCTTATCGTGCCATTTGATATAATCCAGGACGGACAGGTAATAACCGAAAGGTTTTTTAATATTCCCATATATTAACATCCAAGAATGGCAAACAACAAATCATTTGTAGGAGAAATATGGGATTTTTTAAAAGTAAGGAAAGCATGGTGGCTTACCCCCATAGTAATCATGTTTATCCTTATAGGTATACTGATCATATTCGGGCAGAGTTCACCATTGTCACCATTTATATATGCCTTGTTTTAGATCTTGATGAAATTCAGCAAAGAAAAGATATACTTTATCGTGATTATACTTGTAACCTCTTTTGCCTATATTGGAATACTTAAAAACGGGTTTGTGTGGGATGACCACCAGTTTATTGAAGGATGGGGGCTTACAAGAAGCTTCTGGAACATACCTTCTGTCCTTAAGGGGGCAACGCCGCCGGAGCATACAGGCGTTTACAGGCCTCTAAGGGGATTATTCTACATGATTAGCTATAAGCTCTGGAAACTAAACCCGCCGGGCTATCATTTTCAATCAATGATGATACATCTTATCTGCACAGTGCTGGTCTATCTTATCGCTGTCCAGATAACAAAGAAAAAAACAATCGGGTTCATGGCTTCTCTACTGTTCGGAACCCACCCGATACATACTGAGGCAGTTACACCTGCAGCGTCAGGTTTTGATTTGATAGGGATTGTTTTTTTCCTTGCTTCGTTCTACCTATACCTAAAAGCGGAATCTGAAGGGAATAAGGCAGGGTGGATATACCCTTGTTCAGCAGTATTTGCAGCACTGGCCTTTTTTACATACGAGCTTACGCTTACTCTTCCAATACTGATCGTCTTCTATGACATATGCTTCAAAAGGATCAAAAAAGAGAGCTTATACAGAAGGATAAAGAGATACTCCCCTTATCTTATAAGCGCTATGGTGTACCTGTTCATCAGGTTTTTTATCCTGGACATATGGGGTAAAGGAGGTTATTTTGCAGGAAGCTTTTACCTAACGATGCTTACGATGAGCAAGGCCTTTCTCAAGTATATCTATCTTGTAATATTTCCGTTCAGCCTGAATTTTAACCATAAGATATCCAGCGGAATCCTTTCTTATGTCGTTACAGACATGAACAGAGAGGCTGTAATTGCGCAGTCAGTCCTGGATTTTAACATTTTATCGTCGATAGCCGTGATTATTGCACTGCTGGCAATCATGATGAAAGGAATCAAAAAATTCCCGCTGGTCTCTTTCTGCATAGGCTGGTTTTTTATCGGGTTGCTGCCTGTATCCAATATTATCCCGCAGCTGGTTGTATTATCAGAGAAATACCTGTATATACCATCATTCGGATTCTGCCTGCTTTTTTCTTATCTGACCTATAACCTTTACTCATCAATATCAAAAAAAAATAAGTTAATGGGGAAGGCTATTGCTGTCCTTTTCGCATTTGTGGTAATCTCATATACCATAACTGCCATCGAAAGAAACAAGGACTGGAGGGATGACCTTGCCTTATGGTCAAAGACAGCTGAAAGGTCGCCTGAAAGCGCATTTGCGCATAACAACCTCGGGTGGGTCCTGCACCTTAAAGGAGAGAAAGGGCCTGCACTTGAGGAATACGAAAAAGCCCTAAAAATCAACCCGCGGCTTTTTGAGGTTTATTATAACATAGGCCTGATCTACCAGTCTGAAGGGAAGAACGAGATAGCCATAGAGTACTATAAAAAAGCCATATCAATAAACCCTGATTATGCCCTGCCTTACCATGAGCTTGGAAAGGCATACTATGAGCAGGGGATGAATGAACCGGCGATAGAGGAATACAAAAAGGCCATAAGCATAAACCCCGGATTCAAGGAGGCTTACTATAACCTTGGCAATGCATATCATGCGCTGGGAGATATTGATCATGCTATGAAGGAATACAGAAAGGCGCTTGCTATAGACCCGGATTACATAAATGCCCTGATAAACCTAGGCAACCTTTATTATATCAAAGGGGATATTGACATGGCAATCACTGAGTACGGAAAGGCTTTAGTGATAGAGCCTGGGAATGATAAGGCAAGGAAAAACCTGGAACTTGCGATGAAAGAAAAAGGAACGTGGCAAGCTGAGTAGCAGAGGATTTCTATAAGGCCCCTATGAAGATGTTATGCTTGCTTCTTGTTATCCTAAGCCTTATCCTGCCCTTATCCTTATGACAGTTAGGTATTGAGATGGTCCTTTCCTTTGCAACAGCTATCTTCTCATTTTTTAACCTTCCAGGGCATACTATCTCTGCTTCTATAACATCGCCTTTCTTGAACGGCTTTGGCAGCTGCCTTGTCTTTATTATGCCAAAATCACCCTCTGACTTTATCAGCTTTACCCGATATTTAAGCTCCCATCCCTTCAATCTTTTATAGAATTCGTCAAAGCTTACCTGCTTGACAGGGTTTCTTCCCAGCTTATAATCCAGGAAGTTCTGTATGCCGATATCTGCTCCTATCTCTTTAGCAAACCCTATTATCTTTGGCAGCTCATCAACATTTACAGTAGGGAGCAGGACAGGGGTTATTATAAGGCCTGCTTTCTTTTTGATGATATGCCCGCATATATCCTTTATTCTCCGGATATTGTATCTCGTCCCGGATATCTTTTCAGCCAATTTTTCATGAAGGGCGTTTATCGATAGGTTGAACCTTGTAAGGCCTGCATCCACAAGCTCATCCACCCTGCTCTTGGTCAATAGGGTTCCGTTGGTATCTACAGAGATGGTCTTTACTTCCCTTATTCTGGATAGGTCCCTACCCAAGGAAGGAAGAGGGGAATAGAGCAGCGGCTCTCCCTGAGAGGCGATATGCGCCTCTATGCTATCCACACCCTTAAACCTGACCAGCTTTTTGAACTCGTCTACAAGGTAATCCTTTTCCACAACAAAATCCATATCACGCCTGTCCTCATCCACAGAGCAGTATATGCATCTAAGGTTGCAGCCTGTAACAGGCTTGACCTCGATGACGTTTGTCCCACGGTCTATCAAACCAAAGGATACGTTGCCTATGAGGGGGACAGCAGAGTTCTTATGGACATAAACGGTTTTTTTATTGTTCAAGCTGTTTCTTAGGGATTTGAAGCCTTTTTCAAGCAGAAGATAGAATTTTCTCTCTGCCTTTTCCTGAGGAATATTCCTAAAGGTTATGGCCTTATGCTCAAGAGCAAAATCGCCAATTTTTTTGAGATCATTTTTAGGAAGATGAAAATAGAAGATCCTAAGGAAATTTACCTTTATCATGCTTTCCTTGTCCTCAAACGAGAGGTCTTCAAAGGCTATTTTTGCCATATAAGATAGCTAAGTATGGGCCTTTTTTTATGTTTTTCTATGGATATCTAGGGCTTCTAGCATACCCTTGTCCAAATATAGGGGATTTCTACCCGTCAGATTTAAATATGGAAATATATCACTCTTATCAGGGGGATTAGACAGAATCTAAGAATGGAAGAAGATAATAAAGACGAGGTTACTATAACCTATGAAACCCTTTTTGAGCTTTTGAGAAGGGAGAAGGACAGGAGCGAGCTTCAGAAGCTGGACAGCTCTTTCCTGAATAATGTGCTGATGTACCTTAAGGACAAGCAGACAGTAATGAACAAGGAGCAGACAGACCTGTTCTCTGCAGAGGAAAGGAGGAAGACGTCAGAGCAGCTGGAGAACGTGAAGAAGATAATAAGGGAATTATATGACAGGAGAGAAAAGAAGATCATTATCATGGCTGTGGAGAAGAGCAAGAACAGGTCAGCCATTATAGACCATTCTGTCTTTCTAAGGGAGGAAAAAGAGCTTTTTAACAATCTTGTCAAGGTATTGGAAACAAGCAGGGAGGATGTGCTGTTTAACCTGATCAATATGAAAGTGCCTGTATCCTCACAGGCTTTTGGAGCAGAGAAAAAGGAAGCTAAAGAAGAAAAAAAGGAGAGAAAGAAGGACACAAAACTGGTAAGATTCTTAAGCGCTGTCCCTAAATTTGTAGGCAAGGAGCTGGAGGAATACGGGCCTTTTGAGGAAGAGGATATAGCATCACTGCCCATAGTGATCGCAGATGTGCTTATCAAAAAAGGAAGGACAGAGGAGATCAGCGAGGATTAAGATTGAGCTCATTTTCTATTTCCTTATCAGCTTTGCTGTCAGGAAACATCTCTTTTTTTGTATTTAATAATTGAAGGTAATACCTTGTTTTTTCCCTGCTTAGCTTAGGATGATGCCTTATTGCAATGCCGGTCTTTCCTATCCTTCCGCCAAGCTTTTTTATAGATTCCCTTACTGTCTCATGTATAGGGTAATCAAACCTTATTTCAGGAGCGTTCCTGAAAACCCTGCAGATGCCCCTGACAGAGATAACCCTGCCATCATGATAGCTATTCTGGATAAGCCTATAGCCAAGGATATCTTTATCCTTACATGATGAAAGGATGCCTTTTATCTTTATCAGGTCGTGTTTTGAAATATTCTCGTCAGGGTCAAGAACAAGGATCCAGCTCTTGGATGCCCTGCTTATAGAAAGGTTTCTTGCGCTGGAAAAATCATCAGACCATTTGAAAGAATATACCTTATCAGTAAAAGATTTTGCTATGTCTTTTGTTCGGTCAGATGAACCTGTATCAACTATTATTATCTCATCCAAAAGGTCTTTTATCGGAGAAAGGCATTCCTTCAAAGATGCCTCTTCATCCTTAACTATCATGCATAGGCTGATTTCGGGCTTCATTCTCTGAGAAATATACAAGGATATGATCCCTGAACTTGCCAAGGAAAGGAGAGAACTTATTAAGGCCAAGGAAAAAGGTATAGTTCTTATCAAAAAGCTCTGATGACCGCTGCTGGCTGATACCCTCTTTTACACCATAATCATAAGCAGGATTAAAAGCGTCATCACTGGCATTTATTGACGCTATCTTAAATCCGGATAGGTCTTTCTCTATCCTTGAGTTTTTTGTGAGCCTGAACAGGCCGGTAAACTGAATGTCGATGTATGCCCTGTTCTCATTCAGCCATTCTATCGTACTGTTATATTCCTGCTCTGTCTCTGTTGGAAAGCCGCCAAAGGCGTAAACAGCGTTCTTTATCCCTGCCTGGTTGCTTCGCTTTAGTATATCTCCAATCTCAGTAACATTGGTACCCTTGTTTATAAGATCAAGGATCCTCTGGCAGGCGGATTCAACACCCCACATAAGGGCTGTACAGCCTGACTTTTTCATATTCCTTAACAGCTCTAAATCAAAGTCTTTTGGCTTTAGCTGGGTGTAATACCTTATATCAAGGCCTTCTTTTATCAAGCCATCACTGATTTTTTTAAACATTACAGGGGAGATCATCTCATCTGCGAAATAGAAATAATCGGTTTTGTAGCTTTCTTTTAAGAACCTTAATTCTTCTATTAGCCTGCTTATCTCTTTTGTCCTGTACTGCATCGACAGGGCATCATAATCAGCGCAAAAGGTGCATCTCTTCCAGTAGCAGCCCCTAGAGGTTAATGTTGTTATGACCCTTTTCGGGCAGAAATAATCGTCAAGGTCAAAATCTGAAAAATCAGGAAAGGGCATCTTGTTTATGTCGATATTTTGCTCCTTATTGGAGATCATTTTACCTTCTTTCTTGTAGATGAGATTATTTATTTCCTCTTTGTTTTTACCTTCTAACAGCCCCTTTAGAGCCATCTCGCCGTCGCCTTTTACTACGAAATCTATAAAATCATAGCCTAAGAACTTTTCAGGAAAAAGCCTGGCAGCAGCACCGCCTATCACTATCTTAGCGTTTATATCCTGCTTTAGTTTCTTTGCAAGGGCTAATGCATAATAGATCTGCTCTATTGTCAGGATTGAGAAACCTACAAGGTCAGGCTTTTCTTTTGTTATTTCCTTTGTAAAGGGCAGAAGGGCTTGTGAGAGGTCAGCCTTATCTTCAATAAAGCCTTTTAACAGCGGCTTGTTTGCCTTAAATATATTTTCAAACAGGTAAAGGAACTCGTTTGCGCAGGGGTTATAGACAGATGGGCTGAAGAATCCATAATTGTCTTTATCCTTAAAGATCTCAGAGGATTTTTTTATCAATTCTATTGATCTCTGGTTTTTTTCCTTATCAGAATATAAAGAAAACCTTCCTTCCAGGAAATTATCAATAACGCTGTTATGGAAGTAGAGGTTAAGGTCGATGTTCTTTACTTTCTCATTCAATCCGGATTCTATAAAGCTTTTGAGCAGAGCCAGCCCTAAAGGGGCTGATGTTGGTATGAGCTGGGGAGGAAAAACCAGGCAGGTTTTCATGGCTCTGAAGAAATATCTGTTCTTATTTAAATTTTCTCTTAAGACACAACTTCTATAGTGCTTCTCATCCCGTAAGGGGTGGTGATGCAGCTGTATTCGCCCTCTTTAAGGAAGGTGTATGTGAAGGAATCGCCGTCTTTCAGAGTGGGGCTCAGGACTACCCTAATGCTTTCCAGGTAACATGCAATCTTGTAATCCCTTTTGTCCTTTTTCACCCATGTGACCTTGGTGTTTATCTTTACAGTCTTTTCGTTGGGAGAGAAGGAGTTATCGCTGATCTCTATGGTCTCTTCCAGGGCTGTCTCTTCTGGCTCTTCAGGGACTGGAACAGGAGGAACAGGCGCTGTTTCCTTAGGCTTTTCTATGACCTCTTCAGACTTTTCTATGGGCTGTCCTATGGCCTCTTCCGGCTCTTTGACATAAGCCTCTTCTACGGGCTTTGCCTTGTCAACCTCTACCTTTGGAGCACAGGATGTAATAAGAATAATCATTAACAGCAATGATAAGTAATAAGGTCGCATTATGTTCTTTTTAATGTTAGATATATTAAAAACTTCCTGACCATTTATCAGTACTCAAAAAAGTATAGATAAATGATTTAAATGATTTAATTAAATGCCAGAACTAGAATAATAATCCTACTTAAGCTTTCTCTTCAGCCTTATCTTCCTCAGGACTAGGACTTTCTTCCTTTGGCTTTTCTTCCCCTGCTTCAGAAACTTCCTCTTGTTTTTTATCTTCCTTCTTTGGCTCTTTCCCTGGTTTCTTCTCTTTATGCTCAACTTTTTTCTTTTCTTCAGTCTTCTCCTCTGTCTTAGCTTCTTCCTTTGCCTCTTCAGCCTTCTCTTCCACTATCTCTTTCTCCTCTTCCAATTCCTCTGCCTTCAATTCAACACCGGCTTCGAGGGGCCTTTTCTCCTTCTCGATATGGAGCTTGGCAACCTCAAGAATCCTTATAGGATATATCTTCTTCAGTTCGCTTTTCATGGTCCTCTGCAATTTGTTTATTATCAGATCCTTGATCATGTTCTCAAAGGTGGTTTTTTCTGCATAAGACCTTAGGGAAGCAATAGCTTTTTTCTTAAAGGAAACTGCAACAGAGCTTTTGACCTTGTTGTAGGGGATCATAAGCGGCATTATCCTGATCTTCTTATTGTCAGATGTCCTGAGAACAACTGAAAATCCGATCTTCTCTTTACCCCTGCGGACTAACCTCCTGATAGAGGTAGGGCTGAGGTAATAGCCGTAGAAGTCGGTAACTGCATTATCACCCTTTATCTGGCTGATGACAAACTTGATGCTTGTATTCTGCTTCTTAATATCCCTTGTAAGGCCCATAAGGTTTACGGTTACAGTCCTTCCTATCAATGAAGTAGGGGAAGTTACAGGGATCTCGCCTATAAGCTCGTTCCTAAACAGCTCAGGACAAAGAACCTGGATCCATCTCTTCTTCTTTGCTTTTGTCGCTTTTGCGGATTTTCTTTCTGCCATTTTATTATTGTATAGTTGAGAAAAAGAAAGTCTTTATAAACTTTATTGTTTGTGATATCTATACATCAAGATTAATGACTTCCCTTGCATGCTCTTCTATGAACTTTCTTCTCGGCTCGACCTGGTCGCCCATCAGGACAGAGAATACCTTATCAGCCTTGATGGCATCCTCAAGCGTGACTTTCAACAATACCCTCCTGGAAGGGTCCATTGTCGTCTCCCAGAGCTGTTTAGGGTTCATCTCCCCAAGGCCTTTATACCTCTGGATATGGGAGCTTTCACCCATATCGCTGATTGCCTGCTTTAACCTCTCATCATTGTAAACATAGACCTCTTCCTTGCCTTTCTTAACCCTGTAAAGAGGGGGCTGTGCTATGTAGATATAGCCTGCCTCAATAAGGGGCTGCATGTACCTGTAGAAGAATGTCAGGAGAAGCGTCCTTATGTGCGCGCCGTCAACATCAGCATCTGTCATGATAATTATCTTATGGTACCTTATCTTACTGATGTCAAAATCCTCTATGATTCCTGTTCCTATGGCAGTTATCATGGAGGTTATCTCCTCATTGAGGAACATCTTATCAAGCCTTGCCTTCTCAACATTAAGGATCTTTCCCTTAAGGGGCAGTATCGCCTGGAAGCTCCTGTTCCGGCCCTGCTTGGCTGAGCCGCCGGCTGAATCACCCTCAACGATGTAAAGCTCGCATTTGGAAGGATCCCTGTTGCTGCAGTCTGCAAGCTTGCCTGGCAAAGAGCCGTGGTTCAAGGCGCCTTTCCTTCTTGTCAGATCACGGGCCTTCCTTGCAACCTCCCGCGCTTTGGCAGCATTAAGGGACTTTTCAACTATTGTCCGTGCAACCTTGGGGTTCTCTTCTAGGAAATGCCTGAGCTCTGTATTGATGATCGAATCAACGATGCCTTTTACCTCGGAGTTTCCAAGCTTTGTTTTTGTCTGGCCCTCGAACTGGGGCTCTATCACCTTGACAGAGATGACAGCTGCAAGGCCTTCCCTGAGGTCTTCAGAGCTGATCTTTGTGTCGCCAAGCCTGTTCTTCTCGATATAATTGTTTATCGTCCTTGTCAGGGCTGTCTTAAACCCGGAAAGATGTGTCCCTCCTTCAACTGTGTTGATGTTGTTGGCGAAAGAGAAAACATTATCCTGATAGGTCTCATTGTACTGCATCGCTATCTCTACTTCGCAATAATCCTTCTCCTTATGGAAATAGATGACCTCATGCAGCGGATGCTTATTATTGTTAAGGTACTGGACAAAGCTTATTATCCCGCCTTCGTAATAGAACTCTTCCTTCTTGCCTGTCCTCTCATCCTCTATGGAGATCCTTGTTCCCTTGTTAAGGAAGGAAAGCTCCCTTAGCCTGTTGGCAAGGATATCAAAATGGAAGGTTGTTTCCCTGAATATCTCATCATCAGGAAGGAAGGTTATCTTTGTCCCCGTACCTTCTGCTTCGCCAATCTCCTTCAGCTCTGCCATAGGGTTTCCACGCTCGTAGTGCTGCCTGTAGACCTTCCCGTCTCTCTTTATCTCGACATCCAGCTCCCTGGACAATGCGCTTGTAACAGATATGCCCACACCATGAAGGCCGCCGCTTACCTTGTATGCGTTCTTGCCGAACTTGCCGCCTGCATGAAGCTTGGTCATTATAACCTCTACAGCAGGCTTGTTGAACTTGGGCATGATGTCAACAGGAATACCCCTTCCGTCATCACTGATTGAAACCCTGCCGTCTGTATGGATCACGACCTGGATCTTCCTGCAGAATCCTGCCATGGATTCATCTATAGAATTATCTATTACCTCATAGACAAGGTGGTGAAGGCCTGTCAATGCAGTGTCACCTATGTACATGCTTGGGCGCTTCCTTACCGCACTTAAGCCGCCTAAGACCTGGATGTCCTTTGCTGTGTAGCCTGATTGTTCCATTTCTAACTAATCTCCATAATATTTTCTTACAAAATCAGAGATAAACTCCAATAATTTCAAACCCCCTTCACTTTATAAATCTTTCCTCAGAAACCAAAACTTTATAAATGATAACCTCATCCTAAAGAAAGAAGTGAGAGAAGAAGGGAGGGATTTAACTGTTTTCTCACAATATTATAAGATGAAGGTAAAAGCGAGCAAAAGAGCAAAAAAACGGTATGTTGTTTTTGAGGTCATCTCAGGAGAGTTGGATGACTTAGCTGCTCATAATGCTATAAAAAAGGCCATTTTAGGGGTCCATTATCAGGAAGCAGGAATAAGGTTTTTAAGGAGCAAATACAGGCCAAGGATCCACAGGGGAATCTTCAGGGTGAAGAATAAATACGCCAAGACGGTTGTCAATGACATCAACAAGACTGGGAACATAAGAACTGTGGGCATGAGCGGAATCTTAAAAAAAGCTGAGGAAAAGTATTTGTAAAAAAGGAAAGAAGTTTTTAGAGGTGAAGAAAAAATGGTTGAAGCAATGCCACATCAACTGATGGGATATGACAGGGCTATTACAATGTTTAGCCCGGATGGAAGGCTTTTACAGGTTGAATATGCTAAAAAGACTGTAAGGCAGGGAAGCACTGCCATAGGGATGGTGTGCTCTGACGGGGTCTTGCTTGTAACAGACAAGAGGATAGTGGATACGTTAGTAGTGCCTGAAAGCGTTGAAAAGATATGGCAGATAGATGACCACATAGGCGCTACAGCTTCAGGGATACTATCAGATGCAAGGGTGCTGATCGAGAGGGCACAGCTTAAGGCGCAGCAGCACAGGGTGACTTATGATACCCCGGTTGATGTGATAACGATCGTAAAGGACATAGCCAACCTAAAACAGATATGCACGCAGAGCGGCGGGCTAAGGCCGTTCGGAGTCTCTATCCTTGTTGCAGGAATAGACGGAAACAAGCCTACCCTATACGAGACAGACCCGACAGGGATATTCTTCGAGTACAGGTGCAGCGTCATAGGGGAAGGAGAAGTAGAGATAGAGGATATCCTGCAGAAGGAGTACAAGAAAGAGCTAAGCATCGAAGATGGATTGAAGCTATGCCTTGGGGCGCTAAAAAGGGTTCTGGGTGATAATTTCTCTATCGAAAGGATAGATTCCGCCTATATAAAGAAGGATGAGAGGAAATTCAAGAAGTTCTCCAAAGAGACCATCGAAAGGAATATGGGAGAAACGAAGGCAAAGAAAGGCAAGAAGAAGTAAAATGACTGACGTAGATGAGGCAAAGATAATAAGGCTTAAGACGCATGGACAGAGCTTTGAGATCCTGGCAGACAGCTCTAAGGCCCTTGCCATGAAATCAGGCTCCGTTTCTGATATAAGGGACGTGCTTGCGGTCCAGAAGGTCTTCACAGACGCAAAAAAAGGGATGGAGGCTTCGCCAAATGCCCTTAAGGATGTCTTCAAGACTGATGATCCCTTAGAGGCTGCAAGGCAGATAATACAAAAAGGGGAGATACCTTTAACAGCTGAATACAAACAAGAGCTAAGAGAGAAGAAGAAGAGGCAGATAATAAACATCATACACAGAAATGCTGTTGACCCGAAGACGCATGCGCCGCATCCGCCGCAGAGGATAGAGGCCGCTTTAGAGGATGCAAAGTTCCACGTGGATGAAGGAAAGGATGTAAATAAGCAGGTGGATGAGGCTCTGAAGGCATTAAGGGCCATACTGCCCATAAAGTTCGAGGTGAAGGAGATAGCTGTGAAGATACCATCTGAGTTTGCAGCAAAATCATACACAGTATTAAATTCGTTCGGAAGAAAAATAAGGGAGGACTGGCAGAGCGACGGCAGCCTGGTAGCTGTCCTGGAGATGCCCGGAGGGCTGGAGGAGGAGTTCCATAACAGGATAAACTCCTTATGCCACGGCAATATCGAAACAAAAGTGCTTAATGTAAAATAATAAAACATAGTAAAACATACAGGGTGATAAAATGAGCAAATTGCTAATAAAAGACAAGGAAATCGTCGTGCCTGGAGAGGTATTGGCTCAGGGAATGGACAACCTTCCAGGAGCAGGAACATACAGGGAAGGGGATGAGATAATAGCAGGAAGGCTGGGATTGACGTATATAGACGGAAGGGCCATAAAGCTTATCCCATTAGCCGGAAAATATACCCCTTCAAGGAACGATACAATAATATGCAAGGTTATCGACATAAACTTCAGCGGATGGCGCGTGGACACAAATTCAGCCTACAGCGCTATGCTGTCAATGAAGGACGGGACATCAGCCTATATCCAGAAAGGGGCTGACCTGACACAGTATTACCAGCTTGGAGACTACATAGTAGCCAAGGTCGTGAACGTCACGTCGCAGAAGCTGATCGACATAACCATGAAAGGCCCGGGGCTGCATAAGCTCAAGGGAGGAAGAATAATCGAGGTAAGCCCGTATAAGGTTCCCAGGATAATAGGAAAGCAAGGCAGCATGGTAAGCATGATCAAAAAAGCGACCAACTGCAGGATTGTCGTTGGCCAGAACGGCCTTGCCTGGATACAGGGAGAGCCGGATAAAGAGATAATTGTAGAGAAGACGATAAGGAAGATAGAGAAAGAAAGCCATCTGGCGGGGCTTACAAACAAGATACAGGAATTCCTGGAAAAAGAAACAGGGGTTAAATTGCAATAAATACATGCAGGTGAAAATTATGGTTTACAAAAAAAGATTAGACAATAGGAAATTTGACGAGACAAGGAAGATAGAAGCAAAGGTTGGGGTAATAAAAAGGGCAGACGGGTCTGCTTATTTCAGGTTCGGAAATACCTGGGCATATGCAGCTGTTTACGGGCCAAGGATATTATACCCCAAGTTCCTCCAGGACCCATCAAAGGGGATATTAAGGTGCAATTACAACATGATGCCTTTCTCATCAAGGGGGGAAAGGGTAAGGCCGGGAGGATCAAGAAGGTCAAAAGAGATATCGATGGTCACAAAAAATTCCCTGCTTCCTGTACTGAACCTTGATGAATACCCAAATTCTGTGGTGGACGTCTTTATCGAGCTTCCTGAGACAGAAGCAGGATCAAGGACAGCAGGCATCAATGCAGCATCGATGGCGCTGGCAGATGCCGGCCTGTCAATGAAGGACCTGGTTGCTTCTGTCTCTGTCGGAAGGGTTGATGACAAGATCCTTGTTGATCTAGACTATACAGAGGAATCATATGAGGACGGGCCTGTCGCAGACATCCCTGTTGCTTTCCTTCCCAAATCAGGGAAGATGGTGCTGCTGCAGATGGACGGATTGGTCTCAGAGGAGCAGTTAAGCAAGGCGATAGAGATGGGAAAGGAGGCATGCAGGAAAATCTATGATATCCAGAAGAAAGCGCTAAAGGACAAATACAATATAGAGGGTGGTAGCAATGAATGAGGACCTAAAAGAGCACATCATTAAGATTCTTGGATCAGGGATGAGGCTGGACGGAAGAAAACCATTGGATTACAGGAGCCCTGTTAAGGCTGAACCTAACTTTACCTCGACAGCAGAGGGCTCTGCCAAGGTGACCATAGGGGATACAGAGGTCATTGCCGGAGTAAAAATGGAGGTGGGAGAGCCGTACCCTGACAGGCAGGACGAGGGAACAATCATCTGCGGAGCAGAGCTGCTGCCGTTGTCAAACCCTGAGTTTGAGTCAGGGCCGCCTGGGATACAGGCTATAGAGCTGGCAAGGATCGTCGATAGAGGAATAAGGGAAAGCAAGACCATCGACTTCAAGAAACTATGCATCAAGAAGGGAGAGAAGGTATGGCTTGTGCTTATCGATGTGGTAACATTAAATGATTCAGGCAACCTGTTTGACGCATCGTCACTGGCTGCTTATGCGGCTCTGCAGAACGCTACATTCCCTAAGTTTGACGGAGAGAAGATAGATTTCAAGGAGAAGACAAACAAGAAAGTTGAGCTTGAAAATATCCCTTTGTCAGTAACTGTCTGCAAGATCGGGGAGCACTTCATAGTTGACCCGACTACAGAGGAAGAGAAGGTAATAGATGCAAGGCTGACCGTTGCAACAATAGAAGACGGGACATTATGCGCCCTGCAGAAAGGGGGGGAAAGCCCATTAACCCCAGAGGATGTCATGAAGATGGTCAAGATAGGCACTGAGAAAGGCAAAGAGCTGAGGCAAGTGCTTAACAAAAGCTAAGTAAAGGGAGAGTGCTTAAAATGGACAGCAAGGAAAGATATACGAAGTATGAAATGGCAAGGATACTTGGAGCAAGGGCCCTGCAGATATCAATGGGCGCACCTTTTTTGATCAAGCTTGGCGAGAAAGACCTGGAGGGGATCAAGTTCAACCCTGTTGAGATAGCCAAGAAGGAATTCAAGGAAGGCGTAATACCGATAACTGTCAGAAGGCCGTATCCTGTAAGTGAAGGGCAAGAAGCTAAATAGGCTTTTTATTTTCAATGAAGGAGATAAGTCTGGAAAAGGTAGAGAAGTATATCTCTGTCACAAAGAAGGCGATAAGCAAGGCAGAGAAGAGCGGAAACAGGACATCCCTGGAGAAGGAAAGGGAAGATTGTCTGGACATGATAAAAAGATATTTCTCAGATGCTATGCATTTCAGGAAGAAAGGGGACCTTGTGAATGCGTTTGCTGCCCTTAATTATGCGCATGGGTGGCTGGATGCCTGCGCAAGGATAGGGATGTTTGATGTGCATGACAGCGAGCTTTTTACTGTGGAATGAGGGTTATTTTGAATCTGTCTTAACCGATTTCAGAATCTTCTGGCATTCTTCTATCTGGTTCGGATCTATAGAATGGTTATTTAGCAGATCATCTGCAAATTCACGGGCAAGATTATTGTACTTAAAACGTGAAGCAGTCTCAGTGAATATCTGATATCTTTTTTCAGGATCATCCTGAGAGTAATAAAATTCGCGAAGGTCTGGCCCTATCTCATCTTTTTTATCCTGAAGAAATCTGCTATTTGAATGAAGATACAATTGGATATATGAATCTAAGGTCTGCCTATATGAGCCTGGACCCCATTGTACTTCATCACTATAAGAGCTTGGCTTTTCCCAAGGTATACCGTTACGCATTCCCTGTAAATTAGACTGGAACTCATCATATGCTGCTTTGTTCGCATCTTGTAATCTCCCTAATTGAGTGTAAAAGAAGGGGAGATATTCGGTCATTCCATTTTTTTTTAATGATTTTTCTAATTGAGGCAGAAACTCGCTTTCTTCTTTTTTTATCCCTGATTTCTTTAAATACTTGAATATGAAGTCTCCGAATAGGAACATACCCCATTTAGCAGTTTCCCGTTCATCCCCCTTTATATGCCGATCATTTTTTACCCTATCTGCAAAATCATCGGTAAGCTTATGGACAAAACTTAAGTAAATGTTTGTGTCAAGCAGTTTTTTTTTATTAATATTATGCGAATTTGCTTTCCAGAACTCATACATCTCATCTATGTTGCCCGAGTCTAGGATTTGTGCAGCTGTTCTGTTCAATTCTTCTTTATCGGCACATGGTTTTCCATCCCAGGGTACTGGATTTAGGTTTAAATAAATCCCCTCACCTGTAGCATAATAGCTATCCCTTAGATAGAATACAGTAATTTTGCCATTAGCAGAATTCATATAAAGTGTTTCCGTTAGAGGGTTGCCATCTTTATCCAATATTAATCTGCCTACAAATTCTTTCAGACTGTATCCATCAGGCTTAAAACCCTGTTCCCTAAGGCTCTCCAGAATTTTTTCTCTTGATTGGCTAGAATCAGGAATCGTATCTTCTGCTTTTCCCTTTTTATCCCCATTATCATTTACTTTGTTTTCTAGTCCACCATCTAATGCAACGGCTTTTCCTGCATGAGCCAAGCTGGCAACCAATACTAGGTAAAGTAATAGCCTTTTATAGTCCATATTACCAATATAGAATAAGCAAGGGTATATAAATGTTACTATTATTTAGTGACATATTTTGTGAATCTTTATATGGGGCTTAGTTGGATAAACGACCCGAACTAAGAACCTCATGAATCCCCGCTAACCAGCCTCTGCAGGGCTATATAGCCTTTGCTGGAGTCTTTCTTGGATACTATGAAGGTTAATTCTGTCAGGGTTGAGACTAATTCATAGATGTTTACATTGTCCCAGTTCAGCTTTCTTGCTACTGTTGAGATTATGCCAGGCGTATGCAGGAAATCGCCGGAAAAGCTTAATGACAGGGAAACGAGGTCCTTTTCCACATGGAGTATCTTTTCACCTGCCAGGCCTTTTTTTATGCTCTCCAGATACCTCATGTTGGAGATTATGCTTACCTCGTAGTTTCCATGGATCACGTTAAGTGCATCGCCTTTTTCATAATCAACAACTGAATATATCTTTTTCAGCTTGCTGAACAGGGAAGGGGATTTTCTTACAGAGATATCGCAGAGGTTTGTTTTCATGATTATCTCAGAGTTGTAGTCAAACTTCGGCCTTGGGGCTTTCTGAAGCTTTTCTGAATACCTCCTTAAGGCCATGACGACGGCAGAATTCTTTACCTTCTTGTCAAGCTCCTGCTCAATCTCAGGGATTAGCTGCTCTGCCAGGTTCCCGTAGCTGATAATGCCCTGCTCTATGGCATCATGAAGCACAGGCCTTGAGCTTACGATCTTATTTATAAGGTGCGAGATGGTTACCATTTTCCTGTTTTCTTACAAAGTGTTATAATGATAACAGAAAGTTTAAATAGCTTATAAAGTTATCGGTTTTTGAGAAGTAAAGCTAGTAAGTATAGTAAAGAGTCGCATTCAGAGAAAATAGAAGATATAGCACAGTGGCACCCTGCATGCCGCACGCTGCATGCGGGGGTGCTACTGTGCTATTGAAGAGGATTTCTCTGCAAGTGACATATGTACTTATGAATTTTACTTAATGGTTTTTAAAGGAGGTATTTTTATGAACATTGCAATAATAGGATACGGAAAGATGGGACACATCATAGAAAAGATTGCAGCAGAGAGGGGAATAAATGTCATAGCTAAGATCGACCCTGCTGCAGAAGGGGCGACGCACAAGGAGATAAGCGAAGAGTCTTTAAAGGATGCTGATGCCTGCATAGAGTTTACAGCGCCTGATGTTGCGGTTGAGAATATTAAAAAGATATCTGCACTGGGAAAGAATATTGTTGTAGGAACAACAGGATGGTATAATAAGGTAGAGGAAGTGAAAAAATATGCAGAAGAGAATGATATTGGGCTTATTTATGCGCCTAATTTCTCAATTGGGGTGAATGTATTCTTCAGGCTGGCTAAATATATATCAAGGATGATGAATAAGCTTAATGATTACGAGGTTAAGATGACAGAGGCGCATCACATACATAAGAAAGATGCACCGTCAGGGACTGCAAAGAAGATTGCAGAGATAATAAAGGAGAACATCGAAAGGGTAGATGAGATAGATATCAAGAGCATAAGGGAAGGGGAGATACCAGGGACGCATACTGTTGATTTTGAATCAAGCGCAGACATAATAAAGATAGAGCACGAGGCAAAAGGCAGGGAGGGCTTTGCATCAGGAGCGGTTATGGCTGCTGAATGGATCAAGGGAAGGAAAGGCTTTTACTCGATAGAGGATATGATGAAAGAGGTAATCAAGGAATAAGAGGAGGTATAATAAAATGTTTGAAGGTGTTTTTACGGCTATAATTACCCCATTCAAGGAGGATGGAAGTGTGGATGAGGAATGCTTGAAGAGACTGATCGACTTTAATATAGAGAATGGCATTTCAGGGATTGTCCCTTGCGGAACAACAGGCGAGTCTCCAACATTAAGCCATGATGAGCATGACAGGGTTATAGAGCTGACAGTGCAGCATGTAAACAAAAGGGTTCCTGTAATAGCAGGCACCGGGTCGAACTCAACAGCAGAGGCCATAAGATTAACAAAACATGCAGAGGAAGCAGGGGCAGACGGCTGCTTAGTGGTCAACCCTTACTATAACAAGCCTACGCAGGAAGGCCTTTACAGGCATTTCAAGGCTGTTGCGGATTCTGTTAAGGCACCAATTGTTGTCTACAACATCAAAGGAAGGACCGGCGTTAATGTTGAAACTCCTACACTTATGAGGCTGGTCAAGGACTGTGCTAATATTAAAGCAGTGAAGGAGGCTTCAGGCGACATAAACCAGATGAAGGATGTTATCTCGCAAAGGCCGGAAGGGTTTTCTGTCTTAAGCGGGGATGATAATATAACGCTTGAGCTGATAAAGGCAGGAGGCAACGGCGTCATATCTGTAGCTTCAAATATCATCCCTGACAGGATGTCTGCTATGGTCAAGGCAGCCTTAGAGGGCAATTTTGAGCTGGCTGAAAAGCTTAATGATGAGCTGGCACCTTTTTTCGGGGCTGAGTTCATTGAGACAAACCCAATCCCGATAAAGGCAGCCCTGGCTATGAAAGGTATGTGCAACGAAGTCTATAGACTGCCGATGTGCGAGCTAAGGCCTGAGAACAGAGAGAAGCTGAAGAAGGTACTGGCAGAGATGGGGATTATATCGTAAGATTTATAAAAAGAATCATAATCCTGCTTCTTATGGTTGTATTTCAGGGAAAAGGAAGAAGGAGCTCAAGAGGCTCAAGGTATAAGAGATCCAGAGAGTATAAAAAGCATGAGCTAGGCAGGATACCTTCCCTTACAGGCCTGGAGAAAAAAAGGCTGCAGAGGATAAGAACACTGGGGGGGAGAAGGAAGCTAAGGCTGTTGAGCGAAGAGTATGCCAATGTTTCTGACAAGAGCAATAAGGCTAAAAAGGTCAAGATAAAGACAACAACCGAGAACCCTGCCAACAGCCATTTTGTCAGAAGAAACATAATGACAAAAGGGACTATCATAGACACAGAGCTGGGAAAGGCAAGAATAACCTCAAGGCCCGGACAGGACGGGGTTATTAACGCTGTGCTGGTGAAGTGATTTATTTCTTTGTTCTTACAACATTATAGCGGTTAAATTTAAATATATACCTTCATTATCCTATCCCTAAAATGGAGCTTAACTTTGACAAACTAAATGGGCTGGTTCCTGCCGTTATCCAGGACCATAAGACCAATGAGGTATTGATGGTCGGGTTTATGGACAAGGAGGCCTATGGGAAGACCCTGGAGACAGGGAAGGTGTGGTATTACAGCAGAACCAGGAATAAATTGTGGATGAAAGGGGAGACATCAGGCAATGTGCAGATCGTCAAGGAGATATTGGTCGATTGTGACGAAGATACTTTAGTGATAAAGGTCGAGCAGAAAGGTGGTGCTGCATGCCATAATGGCTATGAGAGCTGCTTTTACAGGGACATCGAAGGAAAGGTTATAGGCAAAAAGGTTTTTGACCCTGAGAAGGTCTATTCTAAATGATCTATATCTTGGTGGAAAGATGAGTCAATACACAAGCGTTGGAATTGAAGAAAAGATTATTGTAATACCACCAAATGGAGAATGGTATTATTTAGAAGAAGGTAGTGGAAAAAACTATGAACTAATGACAGATTATTCTGAAGAAAGAATAGGTGGGGGTGAATTGCCATTAGCAAAAATAGCGATTAGATTTAATGTTAGTGGTGAAGAAAAAGAGAAGAAGTTGGTAAACAAAGTTAATGAATATGAAAATGAAAAAAATGTTCAGATTGATGCATTAAGAATTGTATGTCTTAATGATATTTTGACTGCTTATGCCCTTAGGGAGATTAAATAGGAGTTTTCACGGTTTGATTCTTTCTAATAATACCAGCAATATTGCGGTTAAATCTGAAAGTTAAATATAGGCCCCATTTACAGGGATACTAAAGGAAAGGTTGTTGGCAGGAAGGTTTTTGAGCCTGAGAAGGTTTATTCTAATTGATATATAGTTTATATAGGAGAAAAACTTATATATTCTATAACTATTCTAGTATTCAGAATGGCATTATCCCTAGATTCAAAATTTAAGGAAAAGGTACAAATAGAAGAAAATATTGGAAAAATAATCAATTCGGAAAAAAAAATTCTACTTTGGTACAGACCCTTAGATGAACTAAAAGAACTTACTCACAAAAATTACACAGGAGGTATGACAGATAAAGGAGAGTTGCTTCAATTTTGGGTTTATAATAAAGCTACAATAGATGAAATAAATCAGTCGTTCGAATATCTACTTAAAAAAAAGAAGGAAAATAATAAAGGAATAGATGACGTGCAGATATTACTTGTGAGTTATTTTACTGGAAAGAATTCTATTAGTGGTGTTGCTTATCCTATAAAAGAGGGAGTGCCTACTAAGATGAAGGATAAGAAATAAACTTACCGACGACAAAATACGGAAAATGGAGCATATAGACTATAAAAAACCTATTTTATTGTCGTAAAAATCAGTTTTTATCATTCATTTCG
>JAHWHQ010000112.1 GCA_019323195.1 Candidatus Woesearchaeota archaeon
AAACAGGGAAACAAACGAGCAGTTAGACAAGGAAAACCCAAGGTGGTATATGAAACATCTTGGATCCATAGCAGGTGTCAAAGAAAGGCATATAGCAGAGGATGATGAAACTGCATTGGATATGGCTTATAAGGCATGCAAAAAGCTATTAGAAAAAAACTCTGGTGTTGAGATAGACGGAATTATTTTCTGCACATCCAGCGGGGATTATATCACGCCCCCTAATGCATGCATCCTCCATAAGATGCTTAAGCTGCCGGATGAAGTCCTGGCTTTTGACTTTAACCTGGCATGTTCAGGATACATATACGGCCTGATGCTTGCATGGGCCCTTATCAATCTTGGAAAGGCGAAAAATATCCTGCTTGTCAATTCAGACACCCATTCAAGATATGTCAACAGGCAGGACAGATCTACAAGGGTCTTATTCAGCGATGGCGCTGCTGTCTCGTTGGTCACTAACTCATCATCTGAAAATATAATTGATATCAAGTGCTGCACTTCAGGAAGCGGTTATGACAAGTTCATCATTCCTGCCGGAGGGTGCAGGATGCCAAGATCAGAGAAAACAGGAATTCCAAAGAAGGATAACAGCGGGAATATACGAACATTAGAGGATATCCACATGGACGGGATGGGGATCCTGGCGTTCGTAAGCTCAAAGGTCCCCCCGCATATCAATAAGGTCCTTAAGGAGAATAACATGACATTGGATGATATCGACCTGTTTATATTTCACCAGGCCAGCAAGGTTATCCTTGATTCCCTTACAAAGAGATTATCGATCGACCCAAAAAAGGTCTATTCCAACCTTGAAAAAACAGGCAATACTGTCTCAAGCTCTATCCCGATAGCATTAAAGGATGCGCTTGATGAGAAGAGGGTGTCTGAAGGGGATCTGGTGCTGTTATCAGGTTTTGGTGCAGGCCTTTCCTGGGGTTCAGCCATCATAAGGATATAGGGGTGACCTATGTTTATAGATTTTTTGACTGAAAGTTTCGAGAAGAACAGCGGGAAAGAGGCAATAATATGGAAAGAAGAAAGCTATAGATATGAATATCTTACCAAAAGAGTCAAGGAATGGGAAGAAGAGATCAGAAATGAGAAGATAGGCAAAGGTGCTGTCGTAATGCTGGAAGCTGACTTTTCACCTAATGCTGTTGCGCTTTTTCTTGCCCTAACAGAAGAAGGATGCATTATCGTTCCACTTACAAGCTCTGTAAGGTCCAAGAAATCAGAGTTTACAGAGATTGCACAGGGGGAGTTTTCCATCGTAATTGATGAAAAGGATAATGTTAGTATATCAAGACTGCCTAATTCAGCGGATCATGAGCTTTATGGCAAATTAAGAAACCTTAACCATCCCGGGCTGGTCCTATTCTCATCAGGATCAACAGGGAAAAGCAAAGCTGCTGTCCATGACCTGACAAAAATCCTGGAAAAGTTCAAGGCGCAAAAAAGAGGATTCAGGTCAATAACCTTCCTGCTTTATGACCATATAGGGGGGGTCAATACAATGCTCCATATGCTGTCTAATGCCGGGTGCATAATAACTGTACAGGACCGAAGCCCGGATAATGTCCTGAGATCTATTGAAAAGCATAAGGCGGACCTGCTGCCTACAACGCCGACATTTATCAACCTTATGCTGTTAAGCAAGTCCTACAGGGAACATGACCTAAGCAGCCTTAAGCTTATCACATATGGTACAGAGCCTATGCCTGAAAGCACCCTTAGGCATTTTCATGAATTATTCCCCAACATAAGGCTGTTACAGACGTACGGGCTCTCAGAAGTGGGGATACTCAGCTCAAGGTCAAAGGACTCAGGATCCTTATGGGTAAAGGTAGGTGGAGAGGGGTTTGAAACAAGGGTTGTGGAAGGCATCTTACAGATCAAGGCAAGGTCAGCCATGCTGGGGTACCTTAATGCCCCAAGCCCTTTCACAGAAGACGGGTGGTTTAACACTGGAGATTCTGTAGAGGTTGACGGGGATTATATCAGGATCCTTGGAAGAAAATCCGAGATAATAAATGTCGGCGGACAGAAGGTCTACCCAGCAGAGGTGGAGAGCGTTATACAGGAGATGGAGGAGGTCAGTGAAGTTACAGTATATGGGGAGAAGAACGTGATAATGGGGAATATTGTATGCGCAGATGTTACCCTAAACAAAGAAGAGAAGCCAAGGGAATTTTCAAAAAGATTAAGGGAATACTGCAGCAAGAAACTTGAAGATTACAAGGTCCCTATAAAGGTAAGGATTACCTCTGAAGACCAGCATAGTGAAAGGTTTAAAAAAATAAGGTACAGGCCTCCACAAGACAAAAAGGATTAAGCCCGGATAGGACAATACTTCTTCCTGTACCACCCGTCAACATCCTTTGGCGTTGTTTTCCATGCGAGCGGATCTTCTGAGACCTTTTTCAGGAAGCGGTCATAGATCTCAAGCCAGAATTTATTTCCTGCAAGATGCGGCTCAGGATGGGTTGAAAAAGATACCAGGCCACCAACTTTCCTGATATATTCCCACCTTTCGGTCAACGCTGACAATATGCTATCCTTATCCTTATTACCCAAAAACTCGGTATCTACAGGGAGCGTAATAGGCAGTTCGCACAGATTCCCTATAAAAAAAGGGAAGACCGTGTAGCAGCTTACGGTGGTAAAGGAGGAATCATAAGAAAAGAACCTTTCAGACACATTGTAAAATTTTTTTGTTTTGGAGAGACGAGGGGTTCTAACTCCCCGTACCTTAAATCTCTTAAGAAACCATAAAGACTTCAGAAATCTTTTTTCAATTTCTTTCTTTTTAATAAATGCTAATTTAGAGTCATGCTTATAACCATGAAAAGCTATCTCATGCCCTGCAGATTCCAGATGCTCAAGAATGCCCATATCCAGGGTGTATTTGCCTGTTACAATATGCCAGGAGGACCTAAAACCATACTTTTCCTCTATGCCGGAGAACTTCTTAAAATTGGAATTCCTGAATATCCATCCTGAATCAACATCATGAGATAATATAACAGCATATTTCCTTCTGCCGGGCCAGAGCTGTTTTGAGGCAGTTTCATCTTTCATGAACCACCTTAGAATATCCACATAATTCCATGTAGGAAGGGGTTTTTTTCCTGAAAAATTTTTATAGAGGCCTTTGACGAACTGCCTACAGCGGGCAGGAACATTATGGGGATGAACAGGGAGGTATGTAAACAGGGGCCTTGGACGGCTCATCCTATGATAAAGGCTTTTATTAATACATTCCCTAAGATCAAAGTTGAATAAGATCCCTTTATCCGATTTTACTATCGCTGGCAATTTTCCATTATCAGTGAGAAAGGATGCCAAAACCTCTCCTTCAATAATATTTTCATAGGTTTTAGGGAGAAAAAGCCTTATTTTATGCTGCCTGGACCAGGAAGGTGAAATTTTCCTGCTAAATTCAAGCTCTATCAGCTTATTTCTGTTTCTCGCTGGCATTTTTCATTTTCTCTTTTAGTATGAACTTCCCAATCTCAACAGATGTCAAGACCTTTGCAGGGTTCCCCACTGCCACTGAGTTAGGTGGGATGGAGTCTACCACTACAGACCCCGCCCCTATTATGGAGTTCTTACCGATAGTTACTCCAGGCAGGATAATGCAGTTCATACCCAGATTGGTATTTTCACCTATCACAACCGGAGCGGAGTAGGACCGGCCACCTACATTGATGTAGCTGCTGTCTTCTGTCAGAATCCTTGTTCCAGATGCGATTGCAGCATTATCCTTTATTGTCAGAAGC
>JAHWHQ010000113.1 GCA_019323195.1 Candidatus Woesearchaeota archaeon
CAGCATAGAAGCAGGCTCTGCAATGCTTACCTCTATCTTGGTAAAGGCAACAAGAAGGAACAGGTAAGAATATGAGTTAACTGCTCCGGCTGTTCTTTGATAAATCATTTAATACTTTTTTAAAATTCTCATTTCTGTTATTTGTAGTGTTAAATATTGGTAAGTAAACCTTTTTTTGAATATATGTTCCAGTAAATTTTTGTTTAGAACCATACTCAATAATTATAGATTTTGGAAAGGATTCATTAATCAATAGATTAGCTGGGATATTAACATAATTCGGTTCTTTCCCTCCTTTACTTAATATATTATCACTTAATTTTATGGATAATATTTCTGTAGATAGCCCATAAGGAGTTACAATAAGATTTATATCTTCACCAAGATAATAAAAATCATGGTCAAATTGTAGATTAACACCCTCAAAATAGAAAGATAGCCCATATAAAAAGGAATATGTAAATGATAGAAAAAAGATTATTACTGTTATAATAAAAAAAATCTTTTCTCTTTTACTAAATGTTTTTGTCTTTGCATTTTTACTGAGTTTTCTTAATAATAAGAGATATAATACTGCAAATATAATTGGTATTGCTTTGTACCAATGTTTAAGTATAAACACAAATAGGAAGAGAACTAACAAAAGTGCCGATTTAGCAGTGTTTTGTATAATAGATTCAATAGGCCATTTACATACCCAATTAAAGAGTGTATCACGAAATTTTGTAAGTCTGTGCTTTTCACTTTCATTTAAGGTGTATAATTCTAGAGCTAATGACCCTCCAACAATAAAAATACCATAAATAAAAATAAATACATATGCAACGAATGCAATTACAATTATTAGTAAATTAAAAAATATGGCAGATATATTTGTAAAATTGGTTGTTGTGATAATCTTAAAGAAGATTGGAGTAAAAACAGCAATAAAGGCAAGGAACAAAGCAAATAAACTCATCAGCATCTTTATTCTAAACTTACGTTCTTCCTTATACTCTTTTTCTAACTTTATTTTATTTTTTGTTCTATTCTTTTTTGACATACTACTTCCTCAGCCACTCAACCTCTTCCTTGCCCAGATCAGCATACCTGGCAATCGCCTCGCCCATCTCCTTGTCCTTCCTGAAGATAACCCTGAAATATTCGATATCCTTTATCACATCCTTTACAGAGCTGTGGGTCTTCTCGGCAATCTTGGCTGCAATCGCCTTTTTCTTCATTCCTTTCTGGTTTGCCCACCAGAGCTTTAACAGCCTGCCTGTCGGCTTGTACTGGACAAACTTGTGGTATTTCTCATCCTTGGAAACTGCTATTCCTGCTGTGATCAAGGCGTTGATATAAACCAGAAAGCGCCAATGCTGCCATCTCCTGATGCGCCTGTTAAAGACATCTGCCCTGCTCAGCTTGTCATAAGCCCTTGCCAAATCCTCTGGCTTGTCATACTCAAAAGGGAGGTTATGGTCTATCCATAACAGCTGTTGCTCTAAGTCCTCCTTGACGTTATCAAAAGCGGTAATCGCTATATTGGGGTCTGTTGTCTTGAATACTTTTAACAGGGCAGCAGGGATGCTCTCTTCCTGCCTTCTCTGCTCTAATTCATCCAGGCTATCTTTTGTCAATTCTTTTGTAAGCTCTGTTAATGTCTGCAAATCGTTTATCGCTGCCCTGCAGTCACCGCCAGACCGCCTGCCTAATGATTTTAAGACATCAAGATCATATTTTATCTTCTCAGTTATACATATCTTCCTTAAAACCTCTCCTATGTCCATGTATCCTAAAGAATCAAGCCCTACCATATTGCACTTGTTCCTTAATTTGTTAAACTTGAAGTCCCAGGGGTTGGCTGCTGTCAATACGATGGGAAAAGGGGTCTTCTCTATTATCCTTATAAGGGCCTGCATACCTCCCCTGTCCTCTCTTCCTGCCAGGCCGTCAATCTCGTCAACAAGTATGACCTTTCCTTTTGAGAACAAGGAATGCTGGAAAGCTGCACCTCCTAATTTCTGGTTGATGCTTTCTGCATTTCTTGCATCGCTGGCGTTTACCTCAATGAGCTCATAGCCAAGATCATTTGCCAGGGCATGCGCTATAGAGGTCTTGCCGCTGCCAGAGGGGCCATAGACCCAGATGGCCTTTTTCTTCTCTTTCCTGAAATTAGCGATAAGGCTATTCAGCTCTTTTATAGCCTTGTCCTGGCCTTTTATATCTTTAAGGGATTTGGGGGTGTATTTCTTAGTGAAAGGGATCATAGGGAAAAAGTAAGCTTTGGGATTTTATTAAGGTATTGGTTTTAGCTGCCAGCTACCAGCTTCTGGCTGGTTTATAGCTATGAACCAGGAGATAGCAGATTCTTTGTTATTGTAGAGTGATAAAAAAGGTAAGATTTATAAACTCAACTGTAATTACACCCGTTATGAAACAAATCATAAAAGAATATCAGAAACCAGACCAGAAAAAAATCATATACGCAGATGATAATATAATTCCAGCAATGGCCAATAAGAAGTATATTCAGTCAAATATTGATGGAGTGACGGTTGATATTGTTGGAAACGGAAATGACCTTGTAGAAAAGGTCAAAAATGGCAAATATGTTTTGATTGTCACTGATAATAATATGCCTTATCTTACTGGATTAGAAGCCATACAAGAAATTAGGAAATTCGATAAGGAAATACCTATTATAATGATTAGTGGTGATATTAGTGGTAATATTAGTTCTGATGTTAGCAGTATAAAAGATAAGGCTCTTAAAGCAGGGGCTAATGATTATCTAAAAAAGCCATTTGAACGTAGAGAACTTACATCTGCTATTCAAAGATTATATAAAGGCGCCTGGAAGAATAGAACCAAACTGCCCAGAAATTAGATACTTTTTCTTAACTTAAAGCTTCAGTTTGAGCTATTATATGTTTTTATTGAGTAAAAACCTAAAGTATACTTTTAGCTACTAATTTAGAGAAAGACAACAAGAAAATTATAAATTTTCTTGAGCATATTGAGGTTTTCAAAAAGTTTATATAATAAGCCCCTACCCTAAGCCCTATGGAATTGCCTAAGCATTACAACCCAAAAGAAGCAGAGCCGAAATGGCAGAAATACTGGGAAGATAATAAGATTTTTATTTTTGATAAAAAATCAAAAAAACCTGTATATTCTATCGATACGCCTCCGCCTTATGCCTCTGCTGACCACCTTCATGTAGGGCATGCGATGCATTATTCACAGTTTGAGTTTGTTGCAAGGTTCAGGAGGATGACGGGCTTTAACGTATTCTTTCCGATGGGATTTGATGATAACGGGCTTCCTACAGAAAGGTTTGTAGAGAAGAAATACAAGATAGATAAATCTTCCATATCAAGGTCTGAGTTCATAAAGCTTTGCCTGAAAGAGACAGAAAAGGTTGGAAAAAGCTATAAGAAGATGTGGAGCGATGTGGGGCTGAGCGTGGACTGGTCTTTGCTATATACTACAATAAGCCCTTTCTGCCAGAAGATCGCACAGAAATCATTTATTGAGCTGTATAAAAAGAAAAGGCTGAGAAGGGTTGAAGAGCCGATAATGTGGTGCACTAAATGCCAGACAGCTATTGCCCAGGCGGATCTGGAGGACCTTGAAAAAAGCTCTAAATTCAGCGATGTAAAGTTTAAATTCAAGGAAAACGGCTCTGAGATAATAATCGCAACAACAAGGCCTGAGCTTATACCTGCATGTGTTGCATTGTTCGTCAACCCTAAGGATAAAAGGTACAGCAATCATGTAGGAAAAAAGGCGGTCGTTCCCATGTTTGATTATGAGGTTCCTATACTGGCAGATGAGGCTGTCGATATGGAGGTAGGGACTGGGTTTATGATGGTATGCACATGGGGGGATATAGAGGATGTGGAGAAATGGAAAAGGCATAATCTTGATACAAGGCTTGTTATAGATGAGAAAGGAATCATGAATAACCTAGCGGGAAAATATGAGGGGATGACGCTTAAGGATGCCAGAAAAGCAATTCTCGGGGATCTAGAGGAGAAGGGGCTTATAGCAGGACAGAAGGATATACAGCATGTTACAAATGTCCATGAAAGGTGCAATACCCCGATAGAGATATTTAAAACCCCGCAGTGGTTTATCAGGGTGCTTGACAAAAAAGATGAGCTTCTTAAGCAGATAAATAAGATAAACTGGTACCCTAAGCATATGAAGATAAGGGCAGAACACTGGGTCCAAAACCTTAAATGGGACTGGTGCATATCAAGGCAGAGGTTCTACGGCATACCTTTTCCGGTATGGTACTGCAGGAAGTGCAAAGAGGTTATCCTTCCTGATGAAAAAGATCTTCCTGTAAACCCGATAGAGCAGAAGCCAAAGAATAGGTGCAGATGCGGATGTGATGATGCTGAGCCGGAGAAGGATGTTATGGATACATGGATGACATCCTCTTTAACACCGCAGATAACCCTTAAATGGGGTGAGAAAGAGGGAAGGATGCAGAAGGATTTTCCTATGTCATTAAGGCCGCAGGCCCATGACATAATAAGGACATGGGCTTTTTACACTATAGTGAAGGCCTATTATCATGAAAATGACATACCATGGAAGGATATAATGATATCCGGGCATGGGCAGGACCCTAACGGAAGGAAGATGAGCAAGAGGCTGGGGAATGTAGTAACTGCCAACCAGGCCATAGAAAAGTATTCTGCAGATGCACTAAGGTTCTGGGCTGCGTCAGTCACATTAGGGGAAGACCTTCCATACATGGAGAAAGACCTTGTAACAGCACAGAAGTTCATAACAAAGCTGTGGAACGCCTCTAAATTTGCGATAATGCACCTGGAGGATTACACTGGGGAAAAGCCAAAATTAGAGATCATTGACCGCTGGCTTATCTCAAAATTAAGCAGGATAATAAGATCATCAACAGAATCGTTCTCTAAATATGAATACAGCAGGACAAGGACAGATGTGGAGAACTTCTTCTGGCATGAGTTCTGCGATAATTACCTGGAGATCATAAAAGACAGGCTGTATAATCCTGACAGGAGGGGTAAAGAAGCAAGAAAAAGCGCGCAGTACGGGCTTTATAATACATTGCTGGCAATCCTGAAGATGATGGCGCCGATAATGCCGCACATAACAGAGGAGATATACCATCTATACTTCAAAAGTATAGAAAAATCAAAAAGCATTCATATATCATCATGGCCTTCACCACAAAAAACTGATGAAAAGGCTGAGAAGGCAGGGGATGTTGCTGTCTATGCACTACAAAAGGCAAGGCAGGCGAAATCAGAGAAAAACCTTAGCCTGAAAACGCCTTTAAAGAACCTATTTGTGAAAGGGAAGATAACAAAGGAAGAGTTTGATATGGTAAAAGATGACCTTACAGCAGCAACAAGGACAGAGAAGATAGGGTATGAAAGGCTAAAAGAGGATTCTAAGATCGATGTTGAGGCTGAGATTGAGGTTTAGATTATCCTTTTTTATACCACTTAATTATTTCTAAGCAGTAGTTACAAAACAAAAAACTTATAAAATGACCTGGATTATTAGACATTATGCTGGAATTAACACCTGAACAAAGGCGTGTTTTTGAGATAGTACTGGATATTATTATTAATTATGAAGATAAAGCATGGAGATTGACAGAATTTGGTGAACAACTCCAACCCCTTGTTGATGGTGCTGTCAGGTTTCTTCCTGAAAATTATAAGCTGTCTGCTTGTGATGTTATTGGAGCTATGAACTCGCCAGCTGAAAAAAGGGCGTCATATGCAAGGGTTAATATCCTAAGAAATTTAGAAGAAGAAGACCTATCAGTCAGGCAGCTTTCTGAGATTGTTGATATGGATATAAGAAAAACCCAGAAAAAACTAGATGATTTAATCGATATTGAAAATAAGGATGGAGAAAAACTTTCATTTATAGAGCCTACAGATTCTTATGAGAGAATTTTTAATAATCATGTCAATATATACCAATGGACTGGAAAATCACTTGATAGAAATGATTTCAGATCCAGATCATCAGGGTTAATTGACCTAATAAGGATATTAAAAAAAGGCGGCAAAGATAATTTTTTCTGCAACTCTAATCTGTTAAAAAATACAGATTATAACACATCTGTTGAAGTATTTCAGGCAATGCAAACCTTAAAAAAACGAGGTTATGTTAATATCCTAAAGGCGAATGATTTCAGGAAATACAGAATAACACCTAAGGGAGAGAGATATGTTAAAGAATGTATTAATCCTTTAATAAAGGATATAATAAGGATATATCCATCTCCAGAGAATTTAGTCAAACCCTCCTGAGCAAAGCCCCTTCTTTGCTGTCATCAATGGAAAAGCCTTTCTGTTTTATCCTATCCCTTATCTTATCTGCCTTTTCCCAGTCCTTTTCCTTCCTTGCTTTTTCCCTTTCCTGGATTAATTTTTTTATCTCAACAGGGATATCCTCTTTTTCCTTAAGATCAATAACGCCAATAACATCATTGATGTCCTCCATAAAAGAGAGAACCTTGGAGGCATCTTTTTTGCTTAAGCTAAGCTTGTTTATGTCTCTTATAAAATCGAAAATAACTGCCAAGGCCTCGGAGATATTAAGGTCATCGTCCATCTTAAGCTCAAAAGCAGACTTAGCTTCCCTTATTAACTCATCAATATTGCTGATGCTTTCCTTAGAATCCGTGTTCCTTAAAAAAAAGATGAAGTTATTAAGCCTTTCAATAGAGCTCTTTGCAGCCTCTAAGCCTTCAAAGGTAAAGTTAAGCTTCTGCCTGTAATGGACGCTTAATAACAGATACCTTATGACTATAGGATCATAGCCTTTATCAAGCAGGTCCCTTAATGTATAGAAATTGCCAAGGCTTTTGCTCATCTTCTTCCCGTCAACAATCAGATGCTCGTTATGAAGCCAGTAGTTGACAAACTTCTTACCTGAATGGACTTCTGACTGCGCAATCTCATTCTCATGATGAGGGAATTTCAGATCAACACCGCCGGTATGGATGTCAAAGGTATTGCCTAGATACTTCATCGACATGACTGAGCATTCAAGATGCCAGCCTGGCCTGACCTTGCCGAATTCTGTATCATAATAAATGCCCCGCTTGAGCTCATTCAGCTTTGATCTTTTTAGTAGAGTAAAATCACCAGGATGGTCCTTCTCATATTCGTCCAGGTCAACCCTTGCACCTGCTTTCATCTGAGAGAGGTCAACACCGCTTAATTTCCCATAATCCTTAAACTTAGAGATGTCATAATAGACAGAGTTTAATTTCTCATAAGCAAAACCTTCTTTAACAAGCTTATCCACAAAATGAATCATGTCCTTGACATGCTCTGTCGCTTTTGGGTAGATGGAAGCAGATTCTATGTTCAATGACCTTATGTCGTCAAAAAAGGCTTTTGTGTATTTCTCTGTGAATCTCTTCAGGCTTAGGCCTTCTTTGGCAGAATCCCTTATTGTCTTGTCATCAATATCAGTAAGGTTCATGACATGCTTTACCTTATATCCCTTATATTTGAGATAGCGCTTTAATATATCGACAAATACATAGTTCCTGAAATTTCCTATGTGGGCAAAGTTGTAGACTGTAGGGCCGCAGCTATAAATGCCGACATGACCTGCCTTTATCGGCTTAAATACATCCTTTTTCCTTGTCAGGGTGTTGTATAGTTTCAGTGCCATTCTTAATTCCTACTATAAAATCCATAAGTCTTTATTACTTATCACCAAACAAATCAGTACTTAAATATTTTTCCCCTCCGTCAGGGAGCAAAACAACAATCAAGCCTTCTTTTAGCTCTTTAGCCTTCTGCATGGCAACAAACATGGAAGCGCCTGAGGACATGCCTGCAAATATGCCTTCTTGTTTTGCTAGCCTTCTTGCCATCTCATAGGCGTCTTCATCTTCTATGGTAATTTTCTCATCCAATAACTTTTTATCATATATCGAAGGCTTATAGGATTCTTTCATGTTCTTCAATCCCTGGACCTTATGCCCAAGAACAGGCTCAACACCTATCACCTTAATATCCTTATTGTGCTCTTTCAGCCGTTTAGATACGCCGTGCAATGTTCCGAATGTCCCTATTGTAGAAACAAACATAGTAACTTTTCCATCAGTCTGTTTTAATATCTCCTCTCCTGTGCCATAGTAATGGGCTTTCCAGTTATCCTCATTATTGAACTGGTCCGGAACGAAATATTTGTCAGGCTCTTTCCTTGCCATCTCATATACCTTTTCTATGGCGCCGTCTGTCCTTTTTTTCGGGTCTGTCAATAAGATATCTGCACCAAAGGCCTTTAGTATCTTTCTTCTCTCAACACTTACAGACTCTGACATTACAAACAATGCTTTATATCCTTTAACAGCAGAAACCATGGCTAACCCAATGCCTGTATTTCCTGATGTTGGCTCCAGGATAATCTTGTCCTTGGTAAGACCACCGGATTTTTCAGCGGACTCTATCATGCTTAAGGCAATCCTGTCCTTGACAGATCCGCCAGGGTTAAACCTCTCTAATTTTGCATATATCTCAACATTCTTGTTCGGGTTCAGCCTGTTTATTCTGACTAAGGGCGTGTTTCCGATTGTCTGCAGGATGTTGTTGTACATTTTTTAGTGACCTCCATAAAGGAATTATAAGAGGGAGCGGAGGGATTTGAACCCCCGAATATCCGCTCTGCAGGCGGACGCCCTAACCTGACATAAGAATCCCTTATGCCATTTAGCCACTTGGCCACGCTCCCTTAGTGATCTAACTAAAACGATGAAAGAATTCTAGCAGCAACAAATGCAGTTTACCATCATTCTAGTATTGTGAATATAGAGGATATATTTAAATATTCCTTTTTTATACCAATTATTATGTATATTGAAGAGATCCTATACAAAAACAGCAGGATAAAGGTCTTGACAGACAAAAAAACATTAGTCAAAAAGGCATTTGATGAGCTGGTAAAGCAAAGGACATTGATCGAGAACTATATAAAAAAGGATGTATTATTCCTTTCTGCATTAAGGCCGTATAAGATAAGAAAAGATGCGCCTAAGATTGTCAGGGTTATGGCAGAAGGGGCTGATATAGCTAATGTCGGGCCGATGGCTGCTGTTGCAGGGGCAATAGCTGAGTCCATAGCAAGAAGATTGGTCCAGAAAGGGGCAAAGACAGCTGTAGTTGAAAACGGCGGTGATATCTTTGCAATAACAAACAAGGAGATAATAATAGGATTGTTCTCAGGGCAGAATAAGGTTGCAGAGAAGCTTGCATTTAAGCTTAATAAAGATAATACACCTTTAGCGATATGCTCATCATCATCATTACTTGGGCATTCTATAAGCTTTGGCAAGTGCGATCTGGCTACTGTCTTTTCAAGAAAAGCGCATGTAGCAGATGCAGCTGCTACAGCTGTAGCAAATAAGGTAAAATGTATGGAAGATATACAGAAGACGCTTAACTGGGCAGTAAAGCTGAAAGATGTTCAAGGAATTATTATAATAAAAGACCACAAGATAGGGATGATCGGCGATATCCCGAAACTATTGCTAAGCAAGGATGAGAGATTAAGGGAGAAGGTCACTAAGGATGTTATTTATGGGTTTTAGCAATCTGCTTTCTTATAAAAATTAACCCCCTGAAACTTTCTCTAGATTTAACCTGTTATGTTCATAGGTTATCTTCAGAATTTCACTTGTTACAACACGCTGAAGTGTTATATTTTGTGGAATTGCAATACCGCTCGCATAATCATATGTAATCCCAATACTCCTTGGACAATAGCCCTCTGGAGCTATATAAGCAGTTACATTTCCATCATCATCCCTTTTCCATACCTTCCTGTTTTCACCACCACCATCTTTGAGATTAGGAAACCTTTCTTCAAGTTTCAATCCTTTTGGGCCCCATACAATAGATTGGATAGGGGTTTTCCTTTTTTCTTTCTTACCATTGTACACATCTAATCTCTTTCTTACCCCTTCTTCAGTGTAAAGATAGTCGTATTCTCCATGAATATTATATCCTTTTTCTTTTTCATCTTTAGTATAGATGGTTGTATGGATAATATTACCCTTCTCATCAGTATCTATTACGTATTTTCCATCACGTACATATAATATTACGCTATTTTCTTTTATCTCAAAGTCAAATCTACTAAGACGAAAGTCAGTGTTAGGTTCAATTATTTTTTGGTTCATCTTAATTTCTCCTGGATTATAATCAAACCTTGTAGTGCTAAGATGTGGGATATAATTAAGATAACCCCCACCCTTAGCTAAGGATTCTTCAATTGATGTTCCTTCTTCCATCATTCTGTTTATCTGACGGCTTTCTATCTCTTTTATTCGCCCTAGCTCATCATACCCTATCAAATGGATCTTGCTGTCAATCAGATTCCTGAACTGCTCATCAGTCCAATCCTGCCTTACCCTTTTAATTCTTCCTGAATCATCAGAAACAAAAGAGAACATTCCTAGGTCTAGGCCATTATGCGCTAATTCAATCTTTCTTTTAATACCTTCTTTATCTTCCAAAGAGAACTGTGCTAATATAGCTGCAGGTGACCTATCCCATTGATAACCTTTCCCTCTTGCACCGTCAAAAGCCCCATTATCAAAAATAAAGCGCTCTTTTATTAATTCCTGTACAACCATATCGTTAGGTGAAAGTGCAACTACTGTTTTACTTGCCATTAGGTATAGAAACATAGTTAGATATTTAAACCTTTCCTTAAATAACTATCAATAAGTTGATAAAGCATATCTTTATTTAATAGTAACTAAAAAATAGAAAGATTTATAGGGAGAAGAAAAGGTCTTTAATAAATTATGGGATTAAAGAAACCATTTGATATATTAATCATTGAATCACCAGGGCATTATGAAGATTTAGTAATTGAGGGTGAAGGTTTATGGGTACAAAAAGAGGATTCTTTAAGGAATCTTGGAGATTTATGCAGGGAACATAAAATTCCTGTGTATCTGTCTGGATCTGAGGGTAAAGATGATTATTTTATCAGGGATCTTTTTGCGGGTTGTAAGTACCTACAGGGTTTAAAAATGGAAGACCTTAAAGATCAAGGTTCAGATGGACAGGTTAAAATTATGATATCTGGAGGGTACCTATGTTACGTAGATGATGAAGATCTTCAACAAATAATTGAAATCGAACCAAATCATGATCAAATTGTGAACTTGGATAAAACTGATGATTCAAGAAGAATTGCCATTCTAGATGGCTGTGTTGCTGCAAGAGCTACTAAAATCATAAAATATTTTGAAACAATTGGAAGTATGGAGAGCAGAATTTATCTTGATGGTAGATCAACTGTAGATATAGATAATAATCTCAATCCTAACTTAGTGTACCTTGTTAAAAAATCAGGCAATTATATTCCGAAGGGACAAACTGTCGAAGATGCTCTGCCCTATGTGGTAACAAAAACGGTCTCTCGTAACGAGATTATATCCACATAAAAGAGGCATCTAAGAGATTTTCCCATTTCACGGGTTTAGGAAACGCCGTTCTATTATAAAAAATAAGAATTTTATTGGCTCCTAATACTTAATCTTCATAGCCCTGTACGGGCATACAGGGATGCAGGCTTCGCATAAGATACACTTTTCCTTGTCAAAACCTACCTCCATTGTTTTCCGGTCCTTGATATAGAGGGCTGATGTTGGGCAGTGGACAATGCAGGCGCTGCATTGGGTACACTTATCCTCGTCCCTTGTTATGTCCTTTTCCACAGGCTGGAGCTTTACGCCTAATTCTTTTAAATAGCCAATGCCTTTGGCATAATCGCTGTCTTCACCTGAAAGCTCCATTACCAATAACCCGCCTTCATCAGGGTCTACCTTTGCTTTCAATATGTTGAAAACAAGATTATATTCCTTAATGAGCTTGTAGATTATTGCCTTATCTGTAATCTCTTTTGGAAAATGCAGGACCAGCTTTTTTCTTGTGATTCTAATCACCTTTCTTCCTTATCTTAAGGGGCTTAAATATTTCATCCCAATCTGTTCCAGGAAGCGGCTGCGCAGGCTTGTTGAGCAGAAACTTTCCTTTTTCAATCTCTTTTTTGAGAAGAGCTGCTATCTTCAGGGCTTTAGGGTAAGAGGATAATGAAGAGGTTGGAACCTCCTTGCCATCAATCTCTATCTTTCCTGATTTCAATTCCTTATAGTTTCTTGTCCCTAAATTGCTTGTCTTGCAGAAAGGATAATCATTTGCATAATCAATTATTGACGTCTCTAAATCCTCGTCCTTTAATGCTGCGTATCCTGCGGTTTCCTCATCCAGTATAGGGATCGGAACGCCAATGCCCATGCTTAGGGTTGCGCCGTAGCCTTTCATCGATGTCCCTACAATGAATTCAGGGTTCATCTCTTTCAGGTTTCCGACAACTGCCAATGTCCCTGCTCCTCCTAAAGGGCAGCCGCTCTTATTCCTTTTGGCATGAGGGTCGTGCTGTGTACCCTGCCAATAAACATAGCCCTGAGCCCCTGCAAGAAAGATCCTTGTACCTATCCCTATGGTCTTGTAGAAAGGATCCTTTAACAATGGGCTGAGCTGGCCGGCAGAGCAATAGCTGGCATTTCCAACATTGGGCTTTAAAGCGCCCATGTAGGTGTAGATGGTTTTTTGTGATTTGTTTATAGCTATTCCGTAATTCTGGTAGCAGTTCCTTGGATTGCACAAAACTGCTTCGTTCAGCTCCTTGATGTTTATATAGGTCTCAAGCTCTTTTCTTTGGTAGCCGTCAGTGCCATAAGCAGTAGCTTTAAGCTTGACATCCTTGCCTGCAACAAGGTCATGTATCACATGGCCTCCGCCATAGCTAAAGCTTCCTTTACCGTCTGAGTTTGCAGGGTCATGATCAGGTATCTCTGTCGCTCCAATGTAAAGGTCGACAGCCGCTAATCCTGCATATGCCTGGACATCATTAAGCCAGGCTTTCTGGATCTTTATCTTAGGGTTAGAGTGGCCTACATTAAGAAAGGCCCCTGAAGAGCACATAGGACCGAAAGTGGCAGTAGTAACAACATCCACCTCTTTTGCAGCATGTTTTAGACCTTTTTCTTCCACGAGATCAATAAATTTGTCAGCGCTTAAGACAACTGCCTGCTTATTCCTTATCTTCTCGTTAATCTCTTGGTAGGTCTTATGCATAGTGAAATACCTCACCCTCTAAGCCTTAGATTTCTATTTAAATAGTTTACTGACTTAAATATTCTTATAAGAATAATATTATAGATTCCAATTCAACGTCTGCAAATTATATGATGTCTTTGAAAAAAATGTTTTTGTTATATTTAACCTAATTTCAATCCATCTGCAACCCACAACCTAATTTTTCCTTGCCTGTATCAACTCTATCAAGACATCTAAAGTTTAGCTTACATATATCTTCACTACTTTCTGCGAACTCAATAGCTTTTTGTGAAAATCTCCACGCATTCATATAGTTAATAATTGCTACACCAGGTAATTTCCCCTTCCTTTCTTCTGCTTTTGTAATTGCCTTCTCAGCTAGTTCAAGCATCTTATCATAACATCTCTGGTTGGATTGATTGTGTACTTCTGTATTTTCTGCATCATCCAGTGCTGTATCTCCCAATTGCAGGTCTGCTCCTACTAAATTATATTCTATATCCTCACAAACAGGCTCAAGTTCTTTATAGATAATACCTCTTGCAGGGCATAATACAACTGCTTTTGATTCATACAGAAAGACGTGCTTTCCATTATCTTCGCCTTTCTCTGTGTTTAGCCTTAGTTCATCAATCCAGTACTCTATTTTCAGGCTTTTTTCTATATTATCTATTATCCTGTCAATTAGTTTATTC
>JAHWHQ010000114.1 GCA_019323195.1 Candidatus Woesearchaeota archaeon
AGCCTTTTTCCCTTTATCTGCCTGTGTGTTTACTGTTATGCTGTCTATTACCCTGTTATTCCTCACCAGGCCTGCTTTGATACCATGCCCGCCTATGTCAAGGCCTATCGTATGCGCCATAATAGCAGGAATTCAGGCAACATTATATTTAATGGTTTCGCTTTCTTCGAAAACAAAACCTTTAAGTATGATTGTACTTTTTCTTTTTCTGAAATGAGATATTCCGAGGATGTCAAGAGGCTGGCAGAGACATTGAAGAACTCAGGATTGGCTGCTTCTATGCCTGATGCACTTGAGAGGGCGCAGTCTATCATAGGCAAGAAAGAGGAGCCTAAAGAGAAGATTGAAGAGAGAGAGAAACCGGAAGAGAACCCAAACAAGGCTTTTGAGGAAGCTTTAAATGAGCCTGAGAGAGAGGAGGAGGCAGGAGAGTCGCCAGAGCCGCAGGAAGAGCTCAAGAAAGAAGAGGTCTTCACCAGCAGGCCGGGAAATCAAGCACAAGCGGGGAATAACAGGCCCAGCCCGGCAGCGCCGCAGCAGAAAAAGATCGACCTCAGCGAGATATTTGATGTAAACAGGAGATAAGAATCCGTGAAAAATTCTTATGCTGAACACCTATTCCTTGATATATATATTAAATGATAGTAATATTTAAATATTACTTGACACCACTGTAGGATAATAATTAGGTTATTTTAGAAATATCAGGGGGTATGATAAAATGAAGAAGACGTTTATTATCGGACTGTTTTTGGCTGTGATGCTGGCTTTAAGCGTCAGCGCTGCAGAGGTTACCTTAAGCACAAACTCACTTTTATTGGAAGGGAAGCCGACAAAGAGCTACTCGGCAAGCTTTATCGTGAGGAATGCCACTGAAAACCTTACCGGGCTTACATTGTCGCAATCAGGGCTGAATGATTTTAACCTTAATTTCAGCATAGACGGCATGCCAGGGAGCTCTTTCAGCCTGAATACAGGCCAGCAAAAGACCATAACAATAAGCGGAAAGATCCCCGAGGACATAAACACAAGGTTAAGCCCTTTCTCAGGATCAATTTTTGTCTCAGGAGCAGGGATAACTACAAAGACCATCACCATGACAGTAAATGCAAAAGGACAGCTTCTCCTGGATAATGTAAAGGCAAAGGTCGAGGGGGACAAGGACAGCCTTGACAACGGCGATAGCATAAAGGATGTCAGGCCAGGAGACAAGATCGAGTTCACAGGTGACATAGAGAATACCTTCCTTGATGATGATGATATTGAGATACAGGACGTTGAAATAACCATCACGATAAAGAACATCGATGATGAGGGTGATGATGACCTTGAGGAAAGCGATGATGCAGGGGATATCGATGCAGGAGATGAGGAGAGCTTCAGCATAGAATTTGAGATCCCTGAGGATGTGGATGAGGGTGATTATGATATTGACCTTATAGTGGAAGCTGAGGATGAGAACGGGGCCAAGCATGCGATAGAATGGGACCTTACGCTGAAGGTCGAGAAAGAGAAGCATGAGATACAGATAACAAAGGCGACAGTATCACCGTCAAAGATAGGCTGCTCAAGGGACATAAACATCGAGGTTGACCTTAAGAACCAGGGAAGGAACGATGAGGACGAGGTTGTTGTCCTTATCGAAAGCTCAGCTTTGGATATTGATAATGAGGACATAACAATACCTGAGATAGAAGAGGGAACAGGGGATGACACAGAGTTTGAAAAAAAGTACCCTTTTACGATAGATGAAAAGGTAAAGGCAGGGAACTACCAGATAAAGGTGAATGTATACTATGATACTGATACATTGTCCGATTCAAAGACTCTTGACCTGACAGTAGAGAAATGCCAGGCTGAAGAGGAAGAGACTGAAGAGGAGGAAGAGGATGTCGTTGTTGTCGTAAGCCCTCCAGAGCAAGGTGAGGAAGGTGAAGGGCCAGAGATACTGACATCAGCAGCAATACCTGAAACAACAGAGGTCTCATTGCTGCAGTCAAACACCTACCTCTTCCTGCTGATAGGAGCGATAGGGATAGCAGTTATCGTCATAATAGTGATGGTAGTTGTGCTGTTATCGATGAAGAAGAAGGTTTAAAGCCTTTTTTTATTTTTAAATTTTTATTTCTATCAATCTTTTAAGGATAAGAATCTAGGCTGTAATTTATTTACCTGCTTCTACCTGATTATTTCAACCCCTCTGGAGAATCCAATGGAAGTTTCAGCCGGAAGACATGATATGTGGAATTTATTATCCTTATAAAACAACCCTATAGCACACTCTTTCCCAGGCTGATAAGCATCTATTGTTGATAACAGGATGTCATTAGACTCTTTTCCTGAAAAGGCTTTAAGATAGGCGGTTATCCTTTCTGGACCGCAATTTTTATCAAGCAGAGCTTGAAGATAATAAATACCTGCATCATCCCCTAATGCCTCATCCAGGGTGGTATTATCATAAAGAGGGAGTATTCTCAGAGCGATTTGGGTTGGTTCAATGACCTTGCTGCCGGAATTATGCTCAACAACAGCGCTTAGATTTTTCTTAATATCCTTGATCTTTGTGCTTGAAAGAACATTAAGTGCCATATCCTTCCTTAAGCTGTTCCAAACTCCGGAATCCTGAGAATTTAAAGCAAAGCATATATCAGGAACAGCAATCATGCAGTCTTTATTATAATTATATTGGAAAATCCAGCCTATCTGGTACTGAGGAAAGTCATAATCAGCGTTTTTTTCCCTAACTCTCCTTATTGGCTCTGGTCTGTATCCTGACATAATCCGGAATGGAAAAAATGGTTCATATATAAAGGTTGGTTTTTTGCGGTTAAAGCAGGCTCTGTTAAGAATAAATGAAGCCTTAACAATGCACATAGGCTCCAGAAGTTTCACTGCAATAATGTTCAACAAACATATCAATCAAACCTGCAGTTTTTGGTCTTACCTGATATCTCCTAAGAACATTGAGAAAATCCTTTGCAGGTGTGCCTGAAACCAGGAGAGATGACCTGACATTTGCTGATCCATCAGGCTCAAAATCCAAAACCCCCGCAACAAGATGGTACGGCACCTTCTCCCTCCCGGCCACATCTTTAATAAATTCCGCCTTTTCAATAACGTTCAGATCAAAAAAATTCTTTTTTTCATAAACCCTTTCATTTTCCTGGATTTTTTTATCCCCGGCGCTAAAGGCCCTAAACTCTTTAGGCTTGATATTCACTCCAAAATATTGATTTACAATATCTGCTAATATTTCAGGCATAGGCATGTCCTGCAATGAATAGAGCTTTCCTTTGCGAATCTCCAGAGAGGTCCTGGAATCATCATCATCAAAATGGATCATCTCAAAGAACCTGGAAGGGTCGTTTAGGTAATTGAAAAAATCATGCGCAGCAATATCATTCTCTTTACTTGGTGGCCACAGATCATCCGGCAGCCATCTTTCATATGTGACTATTCCAGATTCAGCATCTCTTTCTATAGGCGCTCCTGGAACAAGGGCGGTTTCAAGAGCCCTTGGGTAACGAAGACTATCATCTCTCTGTTCCAATGCAGTCTTCAGTTCTTTCTCTATATCCGACTCCTGATAATCATATTCCAGTTTAACATCTTTTCCTGGCTGCAGTATTATCTTCATTCTTGTTTCAGCTATCCTCAATACAAAGGTAAGTCATGCAGATTATATAAATGCTATTATCTAGGTGATTAGAATTAACTACTTTAGAATACTGAAATTAACGAAAGATTTAAATAGTGGACTGAATTTTCTTGTTGAGTAATTTAGCTTATCAGTGTTAAAAACTTTAGGGGGTTTGATATACTTGAGAAAAAACTGCTTGGGGGGAATATTCGTCACATTGTTGCTTGTCTTATCATTGCTTCTCAGTTCGGGCATTGCCTGCGCAAAGATCGCTGACCATGTTGTTATCAGTGAGTTCTTAGTAGAGAGTAGCGGAATAGAATCTGAGTTTGAATTTGTAGAGCTTTATAATCCAACAAACGCCAGTATAGACCTAGGTAATTGGAATATTGCTTATGAATCTGCAACTTTTTCAAGCTGGTCTTCGCTGGCTACCATCCCTGTGAGTTCTATAATCCCTGCCAATGGTTACTTTTTAATTGGCGGTAATTCAGTAAATCCAACCCCTGATTTATTTGATAGTTTAGGCTTTTCTGGAACCGGAGGCCATATTGCCATAAGAAATGCCAGTAATGATGTTATAGATAAGGTTGGATACGGTACAGCAGATAACCCGGAAATTGCTGCAACCCCTGCACCGGCAGAGGATAATAGTGCAGAAAGAAAATCCAGCAAGAACCATTACGAAGACGAAGGCAACGGCTGGGATACAGATAATAATTCTAATGACTTTATCCTATCAACACCAAACCCTCAGAATTCTGCCAGTGCAGCTGAAGAGACAAAACACTGGACAGTCGGAAGCGAGGGATGGCAGGATTTTACATCTATACAGGATGCAATTGATGCTGCAGATGAAGGTGATACAATAGAGGTTTCTGCCGGGGCTTATGACATTGCAACACAGATCGTTGTTGATAAGGCCCTGACTCTTATCGGGGAGGATAAGGCAACAACAATCATAGACGGCCCGGGAAGTTTAGTGTCTATACCCTACGAAGGGCTTATCGCTGTTGATGGTGTATCAGGGAGCGTGACCATCAAGGGATTCACTTTGCAGGGCGCACCTGTGCAAGACAGCAGTGGGAATACAGAGCTTCTGGTAGTCAAGGATATGCCTGCTGGAGCGACCATAACTATTGAGGACAACATATTCATAGGCCTCAACGACGAAAATGAACTAGACGAAGGTGTCTGGATAGCAGAGGGTGACGCATCCTCGGAAGTATTCATCAAAAACAATGATTTTTCTGGCATGTCCTGGATGGCCATCAGCCTGGAGAGGATGCTTGGCCCGTCAACAGTAGAAGAGAATAACATCCACGACCTTACAGCCCCCGTATATCTGGATGAAACTTACGCCCCTTATGGGATCCTTTATCTCACATATGATGATCCTACAGACGGCGATGTTGCCACGCAACAGCTTGTGAAAGGAAATTCGTTCACAGGTTTTGCCGGCCAGAGCATCCAGTTTTGGGGTGGCCACTCCTTAGGCGATGGGAAGTTCACCGATGTGAAGATCAAGGACAACATGATAAACGCTGTCGGAAGTGGTTCTGTCGAGGAGCACTTTGGCATTGCCCTGTACAGCTACTCTGAAACCGATCCAAGCCCATGCGGGATCCACAATGCTGAGATCTCAGGAAACACCATAACTGCTGGTGGAGACGATAGCAGAGGAATTATCATTGATGGGTATAATACTGGCATTGATATTTTCAACAATAAGATAACTGGCCTTGACACAGCAATTTCTGTAGTTACTGAACTCGGGACAGGCATACCTTCTTCCATAACTGCAAATGGAAACGACATCAATGGCAACACTGATTATGGAATCCAAAACACTTTATCCTCTGTTACTATTGATGCAAAAAACAACTACTGGGGATGCACTGAAGGACCTGGCAATGTTGGCTGCGATTCTGTAAGCGGCAATGCCGATTACAACCCATGGCTTAAGTTTTCAATAGAGGATGACAGGGATGGTGACGGCATCCTGAGCAATGAGGATATTTGCCCTAATGAGGAACTAAATGACGGCGATAATGACGGATACTGCATCGGTGATTTTTTCCTTGCCCCAAAGATAGGGGATAATGACAACTGCCCAACTGTAAGCAATGAGGCCCAGACCAATTCAGATGAAGACAGCCTTGGAGATGCGTGCGACAACTGTAATCTAGTAAGCAATGAAGACCAGGCTAATTCAGACACTGATACATGGGGGGATGCATGCGATAACTGTGATCTAGTAAGCAATGAAGACCAGGCAGACATCGATAATGACGGAATAGGAGACAGGTGCGATGATGATGACGGCAGGGATATAAAGCCAGTAGACGGCTCTGTTACATTAGATGCAATAGAAGAGACATCAGCTAAGTTAGACATAACCACAACAGAAAGCGTGGAGATTACAATCACCAGGACAAATGAGACAGACCAGGCTAAATTCGCTGGCTCAAAGATCAACGGATTTAAGACAATCGACATAACTACAGACAACGATGATGCTGTAGAGTTCCCTGTCCATATGGAGATATACTATACTGCTGAGGAGCTTAGCGAGCATGGCATGAACGAGAACCAGCTTGTGGGCATGTTCTATTATAATGAGAGCATACCTGAATGGCAGCTGTTGAACGAAACAGGCGTAAATACAGAGGATGTTAATATCGATGGCGTGGATTATGAGGGCTATGTCTGGGCTAACCTATACCATTTCAGCGAGTATGCGCCAGGCTCTGACATTACACCGCCTGTTGCAGGCGATCTTTTAGTAACTCCGGACATAACCAACAGGACATATGATGTAAACCTTACTGCTAATATAAGCGATCCTAAGCATGCTGACTGGTCATCTATCGAGATGGCTGAGTATTTTCTAGATGCAGAAGGCGCTGACGGAACCGGGACAGAGATGGAACCTTCTGACGGCGCTTATGATAACGAGACAACAGAATGGGTGTATGCTGTTATTGACACCTCTGATCTAGATAAGAGGGAATACACCGTATTCGTCCATGGAAAGGACGAGAGCGGAAACTGGGGAAATTTCTCGAACACAACATTCGAGGTAAAGAACATCGACCCAGTCTTAAACCTTATAGAAAACAGGACTGCAGTTCAGGACAGAGAGATATCATTCTATATAAGCGCTACTGACCTGGACAACAATGAATCTGACTTAGTTTATAGTTCAGACGTCGGTACAACAAATTCATCAGGCTATTTTGAATGGACGCCAACACATACTGATTACAGGGACACTAAGGTCACCTTTACGGTAATTGACGGAGACGGAGGAACAGACACACAGGTAGTTAATATCTATGTTTATTCTACCTTGAACATATCAGATGTCAAGGTCAATTCACAGAGCATGGCTGATGAGGGCATTATACAGGATATAAAGCCGGGAACCATAATAAATACAGAGGTAAAACTTACCAATATATTTTCAAGCCCAAACATAGATTATGTTAATCTAAGCCTAACAGGTACAGGCCTAAGCGCAGATAAGCTGGAAAAATTAGGTGTAATCAATGGTGGAACATCAAAAACACAAACAATATTATTTAATGTACCTTACGGGATAAGCAAGGGGTTATACCCTGTTTCTGTTGAAGCAAGAGGGCTTGACCATGGTGACAAGGAAGAAAGGTACAGCAGTTTCACTTATTATGTCAATGTGACACAGGATATGGATGAGGTTGTCATAAGCGGAATCAAGCTTGGCAATGATACTATAAAATGCCTTGGCCAGACAAATATCACGATAAACCTGTCAAATATAGGAACCTTATCACAGGATAAAGTAAATCTGACAATAGAGCAGGCTGGATTAAAGCTTTCCAAGTATGATGACACTCAAAGCCTTAATATCGGTGAGACAAAGACATATTTCTTCACAATAGATACAGAAGATATAGCAGCAGGGGATTATACAATAGCAATAGAGGCTGTTTATTACAATGACATGCATGACAGCGGCTCTGTTGTTTTAACAATCGAGAACTGCGAGCCTGAGTTCAGCGGCAGCATACCAGAGATAAAGATTCCTGAAGAAGGATATGGGATAATTGACCTGACAACCTATTTCAGAGACCTAAACAACGATACCTTAACTTTTACTGTAGGAGGCAACCTAAGCAGCCTTAACTTTAATAGTTTTTCATCTACAGGGCTGGTCAATATAACTCCGGTTAAGGACCATTACGGCATCAATATCATAAATTTCACAGTCCAGGACATACACGGCGCTAAGGCAGACAGCAACCAGGTTATGGTCAATGTTACCAATGTGAATGATGCTCCAGAGATAACTCCGATAGATGACCAGACAGCAATGGAGGGTGAGGAGTTCATCCTTCAGGTAGAGGCTTCTGATAAAGAGAATAATATCTTAACTTACGCTCTGGATACAAACTCATCAGCAACAATAAATGAATCAACAGGCAGGATCTATAACTGGACACCAGAAAATGATGAGGTTGGAAAGGTTTTCCTGTTCAATGTCTCTGTTAATGATAGTGAAGATACAAGCTATGAAGGCTTTAAGGTAACTGTAGAGAACTGGAACGACGCACCTGTTTTTGATAAAGCTACACCAGTTCAAAACATGGTTGAATGGCCTGAAGATACGATAAATAACTCGCTCAACATATCAGCAAGCTTCTATGATGTTGATGATGATGAGCTTACTTATATAGCATCCAGCGTATCCAACATTATAGTAACTGTAGATGAAAACGGCATAGTTACACTCAACCCGGATAAAGATTTCTACGGGGTAAGAAACGTTACATTCAGGGCTCATGATGCCTCAAAATACTCTAATGAGAGCAATACAGTAGTCTTAAACGTCACTCCTGTAAAGGATGCTCCTGAGATAACAGAGTTTGATCCTGAGACAACATGGGTAGTCGGCAAAGAATATTCCTATGATGTCAAGGCAAGGGATGCTGACGGAGATGAGCTTACCTTTGATAGCAATAGTACTTTAGTCAGAATAAATGAAACGACCGGAAAGATCTCATTCACCCCTTCAGAGGATGATGTAGGCCAGCATAGCATCAACATAACCGTATCAGACGGTGAACTGAGCGATTCCAAGGTATTTCCATTAAACATCTATGACATATTAAGCATAAGCAATGTCCAGATAAGCGTAAATGACGGTGCTTACATACCTTTAATCCAAGGAGAGACCTTATTAAAAGGGGCACGCCAGGGAGATAATCTAAAGGTTAAGTTCGATGTAAAGAACTGGATGACTGACTTTGACCTGGACACGTTGAAGATGACAGCTGCAATGATGGATGGATCAGACATATTCATGACCAAGAATAACCAGATAAACACCCTGCCTACAGGAGACACCTACACAGCAGAGATGGACCTGGAAGAAATAGACTCATCAATCGCTAATGGTTATTATAACCTGTTTATTAATGCAAGCGCCCAGTATGACCCTTATGCCCCACAAAAGGCTTATGCGGACTGGAATGCCAATATACAGATACACAGCGATGCACACCAGATAATCATAACATCAGCTGTTGCTACCCCGGAATCCGTAACCTGCAACAGGCAGATAGAAATTGAGGTCAATATCACAAATATCGATGCCTTTGGAGGCGACCAAAGCACAACAGTAACCGTCACAGAACCGGTTTCCGGCGCAACCAATGATGAAACAAAGGTTATATATTATGACGATGAAGAAACATTTATCATACCACTAAACATATCGAGGGATGCAGCAGCAGGCAATTACACTTTATTGGTATATGCAGAAACAGAAGATAATTCCAATGCAACTACAACAGTAAAGCTGGATGTAAAGGCATGCGATGTAACCTATTATCCTGAAGAATATGTTATTATAAGCGGAAGGAAAGATACAACATTCAGGTTTACAATGCCAGCAGAATTAAGCATAGGGTGGTCATCTGTCTGGACAGAGAACAGTGAGGAAAAGCCTGATTATGAGGATGAGGGGGAGTATATATTTGAAAGAAAGAATACCAGCGAGACCTACCACATAAGTGTTGAGATTGAGGACAATCAGGGAAAAACATATACTCATAACTGGTATCCAACAACAACGATGTACCCAATAGATGACCCTTACACAACAACACCTGATCTTTCAACGCTTGATGAAGATGGGCTTAAGGATGTAAGCCTTAGTGTAAATAACGGGAACTCAAAGATTCAGTTCTTGAAGAATATTAACCTGCTGGACATACTTACTTTAGGAAAGCATATCTATATTAGCGGGGATATTGCTGCAGTAAATGCGTCAGGGGATTATTATGTTTTCCAGAATAAGCCTGCAAGGATAACACTGACAGGTCTTACATATAATGAGGCTCCAAAAATCTATTACAATAAGGATGCCTTTACCACAAACCCTTCACAGATAACAGACCTCTGCCCTACTTCAGTATGCAGGATGGTGAGCTATACACCAGCGCCAACAACAAGCGGGACAGTTGTCTTTAATGTTACCCATTTTTCAAGCTACAGGGTAGGAACAACAGCAGTGCCTCCTCCAACCAATGCTCCGACAGCTAATGCAGGCTCTGACCAGACCGTTGTAGTAAATAATCAGGTCACATTAGACGGCTCTGCATCATCTGATCCAGACGGAACTATTGTCTCTCGCTTATGGACTCGGACATCAGGCCCAACAGTAACTATAAATAATGAGAATACTGCTGTTGCAACATTCACGCCAACACAGACAGGAACCTATGTATTCAGGCTTACTGTAACCGATAATGATGGATTAACCGGTGAGGATAGTGTAATAATAACTGTCCAGCAAGAGGCAACTGCCCAGACCGGCAACATGACAATCTCTGACCTTGACATCAAGGTCAACGGCGACAAGGACAAGGATGTCACTAACGGCGACAAGATAGGAGAGAAGGCAAAGCCTGGCGAAAAGGTTGAGTTTGATGTTGAGCTGAAAAACCTGTTCCCTTCATCATCAGACATAGAGATAGAGGATATCGAGGTTACAGTGACGATAAAGGACATCGATGACGGCGATGACCTTGAAGAGACCGCTGATATCGACAATATCGATGCGAATGATGAGGATTCAGTCAATCTTGAATTCGAGATCCCTACATTAGTAGACGAAGGCGAGTATGATGTTATCATAGAGGTTGACGGCGAGGATGAGAACGGAAAGAACCAGGAGGTAAGGTGGGAACTTACATTAGAGGTAAAGAAAGACAAGCACGAGCTTTTGATAGACGATGCTGACCTAAGCCCATCATTGCTTATATGCGACAGGGACACTTCATTGGAGGTAAAGGTCATCAACATAGGAAAAGAGGACGAAGAGGACATCACAGTAGAGATAAGGAATGACGAGCTGGGCCTTGACCTTGAGGAAGAGGATATCGAATTAGATGCAGGAAATGACGATGATTCAGTCTATGAGAAAAGATACAGGCTGAAGATCGACGATGATGCAAAGGCAGGCGTATATTCGATTGCTGTAACAGCCTCTTATGACGGCAAGGTCAGCGATGAAAAGGCTGTCGAACTGACAATAGAGAAATGCATCGATATGACAACACCTGTAGAGGCAGGCCTGATAGATGTAGTGACAACAACATCTCCGGATACAAAATATACAGCTCCTCCAGTGACACAGATAAGCTTCAGGGAAACATCAGGATATATAACGCTTCTGGCAATATTATTTGTCATACTTATGGGCGGTGTAATATTCCTGATAGGAGCAACATTCATAATGATCAGGAAGAGATGATTTTCTACTTACTTTTTTATTTACTTCTTTCTTTGTTTTAATTCCATATACAGCTCATCAATCTTCCCCTTATTCCTGTCCAGCTTCTTATTGGCCTCTTTGACCAGTATCTTAAGGTAATCATCATCCACGAGCATCCTGCCGTCCCTTGCTATCAATGTCTCCATCGATTCTGTCCCGATAATCTCTATGATAATCCTTTTGCCGATATGTATTATGCCTGCCCTCTTGATCCCTAAATCCCGCACTTCCCTCAATAGCCTGTTTGCAGCCTCCAGATCCCTGCAGCAGACATGTATTATTATCGATTCCTGCTTAAGCCAGACATCATCCCTAGGCAGTTCCAGGGCTTTTATAGCCTTAAAATCAGCCTTCTTATGCTCTGCAAATGCAAACCTTGCATCCTGCTTCCTGTCGCTTTTCTTCTCGATCAATAGAATCCTTCCAGAGCAGGAGGAGGTAGTGTAATAGTCCTCCATAGAATTTATAAGGTCGATTAACTGCTTTATGTCCCTGTCGATGGATTTCTTTCTGGACTTGTCCTTTTTTGCCAGGCAATCCTTTTTTTGCTTGTCAAACATTTTTTAGATATAGACTTATTTTTTATAATATCTGTATCATAAAAATAACAACTGTCGTTTAAATGTTACGATTTTAAATAAGGGTTATTTAGAGTTAAGAAACCAAGAATTAGTTCTGCAAAAAAAACATAATGTGTAGGGGCGGGCCGTCAATTTTAGTTGTGTAAGAATGGGGAGGATAAAAGAAATGAAGCAAAGCTTCATTTCCAGCCAATAAACCTTCTCATCCTGTCAATGAACTCCTCTGCATGGCCGTAGTACCTGTCAAACTCCTGGCCCTTGATCTCCTTTATCTCGTTATGTGTTATCATCTTGCTCAGCCTGTAGAAGTTCCTCATTATTGTCACGTATTTCTGCTCCAAAAGCCTGTGCTTTACTAATTTATCGTGAAGAAGGTCAGATATATGGTCGGGTGAAGGCGGTACTTCACCGTGGTGCATCAGGGCTGCATGCGCAGCATCAATGACAGCCCAGTAAAGGTCGATTGTTCCCTGCAGGATATGCCATTTTGCATTATGCAGGGTGTTTGGTGCCCGTATATAGTAATTCCATATGCTCTCTTCTGTCGGCCTTATCCTGCCCCTCCTGAGCAGCACCTGGAGAGGCTCGAAAAAGCCTGTGTCTATAAGAGCCACGCCGTCCCTTAGTATATTGATAGCTATAGGGTCGCCGTTCCTGATATACTCCCAGAACGAGCTGAACCTTAGCGAAGTTACATGCAGCCTTGTTGAATTCTTGGCAATGATGCGCTGGACTATAACCCTATACGCCTCTACAAGCTCTGAAGAGAAGTTAATAGACAGGTCATCCACCACCACCATTATATCCAGGTCTGATTCAGGCTTTCTTTTCCTTCTTGCAGAGCTGCCGAAAAGCACAACAGCCTTGATAAAGGTCCCAAGCTCATTATGGAGGTCCTTGGTGAACTGGTAGGCTATATCAAGATCCTCCTTTCTATAGAGCTCAAAATTAGGATTCACCTTTCTATCTATGTTGACTTTCATAGTATTCCCCTTAACCTAGAATTTAACAGGTAGTTATATAAAGATTTATAACTATTTTAGAATGGTATATTAGATAAACAATCAAAAACAATATAAAACCAGGCAATATCCTTCTATAACATGCTAAACGAGCTAAGAGAAATCTTCCAATCAAACATAAAATCCCTGGAGATGCTTTACCTTATGGAAGATATAAAGCCTGCAGCGAGGATAATGCTCAGGGAAGAGGAGAAAGATAAGATATTCGATTTTTTTAAGGAAAAGGGCATTAATTATTCCCTCTCAGACTTTAAGGTGATAAAGCAGGATAAGGAAAAAGGATACTCAGATAAAGGGATTAAAGTTCCAGTAGATTCCAGCCAAAAAGGCTATTTTCTTGCCTACCTGTCAAAGAAAAAGGAATTAGCTAAAAAGGCAAAAGAGCTGGAAAACAACAATAAGCACAAGGAACTAGGGATATTGCTCGGCTACCCTGAATGCTGCTCAGGGTTCTTTGAAAGGCATTTTGAGGAGCAATCCAGAAGGAACAATGATTTTACACTTTCGACACTGAAGGATTCAGACGGATTTAGCTTTCCTTTCTACACAAACATAGCAGCAAGGCATTTTGACCTGGCTTTACTGAACCATTTCCCATGCTCTTTTAGCTGCAAACACTCGATAGAATTGGCCAAAAGGCATCTTGAGGTGATAGAAAAGCATGACAAAGAGGCTGCTGATATAATAAAAGGCATGCTGAAAGGGGCTGTTGTTTATACAGAAACTAACGGGGTTTTCCTGCTAAGGTATCCGGAACTTGAGCATAACAGGCTCTACTATAAAGGTGTCATGGGGTCAAGGAACAGCCAGCTCTATGGGGCATTGAAGAACGCTGAGTATGTAAATATACTACAGAAAAACAGGATAATGCTGGATAATCTGGAGATAAAGAATATAGGGGTTATGCTATTTTCTTGAATAAACACTAACCAATGTATTATCGACCAAAAAGCTTTGTTCTTTCTTCAGATTTGAAGGATGGAAATGATGGCCATATACCACTAATTTCCCGTCAAGCTCATTAAGAATCTTCTTTTCAGTACCCCTTGACATAGGCTTGTCAGGGTTGATAAATACAATATCATAGCCTGATATAGAATGGTAATTAAAATCATCATTATGGAAAGCTGCATTCCTGATGCCCAGCTTTTCCTTCATCTCAAGCGCCTTTTCATGCAGCTCGTCATCAATCTCAACACCCTCTGCTCTTTCACAAAACAAGGAAGCAATCAGAGTAATCTTGCCGTCGCCAGAGCCAAGGTCGATAAAGCTCTCAAACTTGTTAAGGTTCAGCTTCTTAAAAGCGCTGTATACCTCGCTGCTGATAGCCGCATTCCAGAAACCGAGCTCAGTAGACCGCATAGGAAGCTGCCCTTTAGTGAGCATTTTCTTATAGAAAGCGTCATATTCCTTCCTTATCTCGTTAAATTTTCTAGGCTTCATGTTGGTATTATATCATGCTGGTGGTATTTCCTGATCTTATGCACCAATGATTTTGTAGCAACAACTAAATCTGCAAGCTCTTTAGTGAATGTCTCATAGCTTGCTTTCTCGACCTTCTCCCCAAGCCTGTCAATCCATTCAAGCTGCTCCTCATTAAGCGGCCCTTCGCTCTGGTACATCTCCCTGGCTTCCTCATAAGCCTGGGCAAGAAGGTAAAGCTGGCTTTCCTCTTCAGACTGCTCAGGAGCGCCCTGTACAGTGTTTTCAAGGCTGCTTTCATCCCTGAACAGGCTTTCGATGTCAACAGGCTTGAGTTCAGGAACCTTTACAGATTCCGCAAGATTATCGTTTTCAATCCTTGTTTTTGTTTCAGTGATAAGCTTTTCTGCCTCCTTTATCTCTTTCTCGTTCTCCTTTTGAAGATCCTTTAATCTCTTTAACCGCTCTAAAGGGGTTAGTTTCTCAAGTTCTTCTTTATCAAGCTTTGCCATTTTAAAAAAGGGCTGCAAAAAATCATTCACCCTCTATAAGCCCTGTAATTTTGCCCTTAATAAATGTTATTGTTAGGTTATATAGCTCCAGAACAAAAGCTTTATACCAGTAAGCTAGTTCTGTACAAAAACCTGTAATGTGTTGGGGTGGGAACATAAATTTAGTTGTTGGCTAACTTTTTCCTTTGTTAGGGGCGGAATCCGCACCTTAGTTGTGCACTATCCACATAATGTGTTGGGGTGGGCTGTTAACTTAGTTGTGAGCAAGTGGGGAGGATAAAATAAAATTTGACAAAGTCAAATTTTATTCCATAGGAACCTGGCTCCATAATGTCCAGTCATTGCTGGGAGCATAAGCGCCGAAGACAAAATAAGGAGGCCTGTTCTGCCCGAAATAGCTGTATTGGACATTGCCCCATGTCTGCGGGACCTGCGGAGCGCCTGCACCTATCCCGTAAACCGGCGACCCAAGGTACTTCCAGGTCTTCATCAGGCCGTGAAAATCAGACAGGTCAGTAGATGCGTCTGCCCCCGGCTCTACTGTTATTGCCTTGTCATAGCCGTGCTTTTTTAGTATGTCCATGACCTCCCTTATAGGGGCATTGCCCTGGCCAGGGGCGATATGGTCATCCTGGAAGCCGAAATTATCTGTAAGGTGGATGTTTCCGATATATCCGCCCTCGGCCAGCTTTTCAAACTCCTTTGTATACCATCTCTTGAAATCCTTGTCAGCCTCGTCTATCTTCTGGCCAGGCTTGACCTGCCAGAACTTTCTCCACATGTTGGCATGGCCCGTGTCCCATGTCGCCTTTATGTGCCTTTCAGCCAGTTTCTCTGCCTCCTGCCTGCTCATCTTTGGATCATAATAGGGGTTTGGCGTCTTCCCCTCTTTTTCCTCAAGGGTCATGTCTTTTGTTATAACGCCGTGTTTTACCGTTGGCTCTGTAAGAAGCTTGACAAACCATTTCCTTGACTCATCTATAACATACTTCAGTTCCTCAGGATGCCCTCCAAAGCGCTCTGGAAAAAGGTTTTCTATGGCAAGAAAGACAGGGTTGTCAGGGTCTTTTGTCCTTTCCAGGGATCTCATACCTGCCTCTGCATAAAGCCTTGCGCAATGCAGCTTGAATCTCTTGATTGGGGTTACTATATGCTTTTTTGTCTCTGCAGTGTCCTCTGCCTGCTGCAATTGTGAAGCTGATGACTGCCTTGCATACTCTATCCTGGCCCTGACATCATCTATCTTCTCCTGAATCATCTGCAAAGGATGCTTTGTCTCCGGAGGGATGAACTCTGAAACATACCTCATAAGCTCGCTATCCTGCTTCATGATCTTCCATTTCTCATCCTCTGGTATGCTCTTGTCAAGCTTTTCATAGAATTCCTTTGCCTTTTCCAGCTTCTTAAGGCCCTCCAGATTCCTTTTAGCATCTACTGCAAACTCAACAGCCCATCCCCTTGAATGCCCTTCGTTTGTCTCTAATGTGGCATGTATAAATGACTCATCAGGATAGACCTCTCCACCATAATACCACATCTCATCATCGAACCACTCTTTTCCCTTCATGTCCTTCCAGTGCCTCTTGTTAAACTCTGTCTGCTCCCGGGCCTCTTCCTTAAAATCATCAAAATCCTTGTAGTCTACCTCAAAGCTTCTTGTCTCGTCATTAAATTCAGGAACCCTGCCGAACTTCGCATTATAAGGGTCTATTATCTTATTTCCCTCATAATCGATGTAATCACCCTTCTTAACCCTTACTGGCTTTCCTTTATATTTAAGCATCCATTGCTGGTCTTCCTGTGTAGGGTGTATGCTGTCCTGGTATTTGCCGTCATAATCACGGTCTGCCCTGACCCATTTAGGGACAGAAACTAGCCTGTCCTTCTGCACTGTCTCCATCTTCTGCGATGTCCTGTCATCAAGCAGGATAAAGCCGGCATCAGCAGCTTCAGGAAGCCTTTTCCTGAACATCAGGGTCCCGTCCTCACCATAAGAAAGGTTCCTTTCCATCGTAGGATCATCCAAGGTTATGTCTGTAAGGGGCCTTTCCCATTCCCCTGTATGGACAACCACAGAGCCGGAGCCTGCCGTGTCTGCTGCAAAGTCTATAGCCCTCTGGATCTCGTTAAGGTTCTGGTAGGCGTTTGTCAGGGAGAAGTTATCCCTCTGGTCACGCCCCATCATGCCCATCATAGGATAAGGGGCATGCGTTGTGAGCTTTATCTCGTTTATGTTGGCGAGCTCCCTTATGGCCTGCCTCTGGTCTTCTCCATACATCCCAGGTGTCTGGGCCTGCCTCTGGCCCTGGACAGCTGCCGGGAAGCCTATCTCTATAGAGCCGGCTCCCATCCTTATCTTAGAATAGATGCCTGCAACGTTCTGCGCAGATATCCCCATAGGTACGCTCATGCCGATGTCCTTGATGCTGGTGCTCGGCCTTTCCTTTACGTCATGGCCGTACATGTCAGGGTCCATGGTATTGGCATAATCTGCCATCGGATGGTGGGTGTAATAGCGAAATTCCATCTTTACTTAAGTTTTACCTCATTTTCAACCAGCATCATAAAAAGAGTATAAACTATAGAAAATAATGCCACATTCATACTAAATTTTTGCAGGCATTCTGTACCTATGCTAGATATATATGAATAGAAGATATTTGCAGCTGCCATTATTAGTAATAATATCTTAGTAACTTTAAATAAGTTCATCTTAAATTACACCTAACAATTTCAATACCATGACTATTGCCATAACTATTACAGCAACAATCCCAATATAAGCAATTATATCCTTCATCTCCATTTTTAGTTTCCTCCAATAAAATTTTTCTATGAAAGGTTTTATATTTTAGCTCTGCTTCAAAACCCCTGATTGTTAGGGGAGGCCAAAAGTAAAATTTGACAAAGTCAAATTTTACCAGTTCAGCATACCATGATGCTTCTTAAAATGATGGTAAATGCCCCACATGTCAGCTTTGACTGATTTACCTGCTGCACTCCTGACAAGATCCAGCTGGTACATCTCTTTTTTTGATGGCCTTCCTCCTGAAGGCGCGCTTTTACTGATTCCCTTGTACAGGTTGAACATATCCTTAAATCCCCTGTAGACCCCTACCAGCGGATTAGGGGCAGGCAGCCTTGCCTCATCTTTCTCTTTTTTCTTTGCAACTTCATCCCCCGCCTCCTGGAGATACCTCATAAGCTCATCGCCTAATGCCTCCATCGCAGCCTTGACAGAGCCATCTATAAGACCTAAAAGCCTGAAATCTTCCTGTTCCTTCATCTTTTTATACAGGCTGATCTCCTCATCAGTCCATGCATATGCCCTGAATGTCATCTGCACACGACCGACATGCAGCGGGCCTTTCTGGTAGCCCTCCTGGACATAGCTCATCTCAGGCCTTGTCCTGAACCAGAAATGCATCAAAATTACCTGCCGTACACCAGTTTCTTTTCCGCCAACCTGAACTTTATTCTTACCTTTCTTAGCAAGTATCTCAACCTCTATCATGGAGGTCTCAAAAGCAGAGAGCAGGTCAGGGGTCTCCATCTTGCTCTGGTCCATCATAAGCCTCTGGATATTCTTAAGATAGGGCTTTACCCATGCCATGTACATCCTTATTATCTCATAATGCTGGCGCAGGTACTTAAGTGTAAATACCCTCCTGTTCTTAAGCTCCTCGAATGTCGCCTCTTTCCATGCAAGGAATGTCCTCAATTTTCTCTTCAATACCTCCCTTACCTTCCTGTTGAATTCTCCTCTTTCCCTTTCAACAGTCATGTCAACATCCTCCTGCTTTAACGGATGAGTGCTGAAGAAAAGGTCAGGAAGGGTGGTGAACTGCACTTCCCTGGACATCCCATAGACAGAGGCAGGATTTTTAGCACCCTGCTCGACCATGTCGATCCAGATGCCCTTCAAGGTGATCTCTGCGCTTTCCCTGCTCCTGGAAGCAGGGTTATAGGAATCTGTGTAATAGCCTAACCTTTCATCCAATACCCTTAACTCCCTTACCAGCTGGAAAAGCTCCTTTACCATCTTTCCTATCGTAGCCAGGAACTGCGATACCTTGTCCTGCTGCAGGCCGAGGCGCTGCTGCGAGGAGCCGAAAAAAGCAGAATTCTCGGCAGCAGAAAAAACATCTGTAATCTTATCTATATGGGTAAAGGAATAAAACCACCTCATATAATGCAGGATCCAGAAATAAGGCTCTTCTATAGAGATGTTATAGCCCTCTACAAAAAGCCTGTATTTCCTTATAGGCTTGGGATAGCCAGTAGGGATTGTCTCACCATCCCTGTACTCATCCATATCCTCCTTGCCCTTGCTTCCAAGCTGCTTTATTATCTCTTTTGAATCCTGCACAAGATCACCCTTTTTTTAAGGTACATTAAATTGTATTTTGTATATATATTTTATGCTTTTTGCGGCTTCATCCATAAAATGAAGGTTGCCATCAATTTTTTTGTGTATTCCAGAGCTGCAGGCAGGGCAGTATCAGTCGTTTCCGTTATGCTTAGGATGCTCATGGCCTATCACCTGCCTGTGCCTTAATTCCTTGATATGCCTTAGCTTGTTCTCAATGACCTTATTGACATTGGCGCTGAACTCCTCAATAAGGACTGATACGTGCTCTCCTCCAAGGAAATGCGGAAGGATGACGTAATCAGCACCTGCATCATACAGCCTTAATGCCTTTTCTACCTCTGATGCTGTTACATAGATTACTGCATCCTTGTTTACCTCGTGCAGCTTTTCTATCAGCAGCCTGTTCACCTTTGAGCTTGGTATGGTAGAGATGAGCATATCCACCTCATCCAGAGGAAGCCTTTCAAGGACATCTATATCCCCTGCATCACCGTATAGGCAGGCTACTTTCTTTCTTATCATCATCTTTATGACCTCAGGGTTATAATCCACGACTATAACCCTTTTCCTCATCTTTTTCAGTGTCCTGCCTATGCTGTAGCCTATCCTGTTATGCCCTATAAGTATAACATCGGTCTTTCTTTGTTTAGGCAGGTATTCCAGGTCCTCATACCCGTCTGTAAACCTGTCAAAGGGCTTAAGGTATCTCTTCAATCTAAGGTATATCCTGTCCTCAAACTGTATGAAATAGGAGGTTATTACCATTGTAATTATGGCAACAAGGATTGTGAGGGTGAATATGCTTTTGGATACATGGCCAAGGAGCAGGCCCTGGCTGACTATGATAAGGGCGAATTCTGATATCTGGGCAAGTGATATTGATGTTACAAAACTTATCCTCCTCTTATATCCGAAAAAAGAGCATAGGAACATCGTTATGAACGGCTTCACAGCAATAGCAAGCACCAGCAGGATTAAAAGAAGGGGAAGAAAATGGATAATCTGCCCGACAACAAGCTCCATCCCAAGCGAAACGAAGAATATTGTAGCGAAAAAATCCCTCAATGACCTTACTCTTCCTATGATGGCAAAGTTGTAAGGCAGGTTGGCCAGGCTTAATCCTGCCAAAAAGGCCCCTATGGCTATTGAGAAATTAAGGTAATAGGCAACTATCGACAACAGGAAGCAGACGGATATTGAGCTGAGGAACAGCAACTCCTGGCTTTTTGCAGCTGTCTTAAAGACAAGAGGGAAGAGATACTTGGTAAAGCTCAATGCTACAAGAACAAAGACCATGCCTTTTACAAGGGCAATCCCTACAGCAAGAAAAGAATTACCGTCTAATGATGTAAGGACCGATAAGGCAAGAAGGGCCAACATGTCTTCCAAGAGAAGGGTACCTACAACTATCCTGCCATGCAGGGTGTCAAGCTCCTTCTTATCGGACAACAGCTTGACAACGACCATCGTAGAGCTGAATGCCACTATAAGGCCTATGTAGATAGCCTCCTTTGTCACAAAACCAAGTACAAGGGCTATGATAAAGCCCAGGGTGAACATCGAGAGGCTCTTGATGGCCCCGCCGATCCCTGACACAAGAGCAACATCCTTAAGCTTCTTAAGGTCCATCTCCAGGCCTACAATGAACAGGAGGAAGGCTATGCCTATCTCAGAAAGCGTCCTGATAAGATCTCTATTGGTGATCAGGCCGTAAAGCGGGCCTATCAGCAGGCCTGTTATGATATATGCAGGGATCAAAGGCTGCTTAAGCCTTCTTGCTATAAATGCAAAGACTGTGGCAATTATTATTATAAGGGCTATCTCAAAAAAGACATCATGGGTGTTGGCTCCAACAAACATCTGCTCAATCTTTGGCGCTAACTGGGTTATAAAGCTCATTTTCTTATATGAAGGATAAAGCCCTCCTTGTGTTTCTTAAACTCTATGTCCATCCCTTTTTTCAGGCCCTCATACTCTGCCAGCCTTTTAGGTATGGTAAGCACAAGCTGCCCGGAATAGAGTTTTTGTACCTTTACCATCTTGAATACTAGTATTTTTGATATTATTTTTATTGTTTTTTATTATATTTAATATACTTTTTTATATACTAGTATTTAAATCTATCGGAAGAAGTTTATTATAGGATTTGCCACTAGAAGAAGATACAGATTATGCTGATAGATTTGATAAGAGGACAGGTTTTTATAGGTATCCTAAAGAATTACCCGCATAACCGCCTAATTTCCCCAACCAGATCAGAAGCAAGGTAAGTAAACCCTTTCTTCCTTTTCAGCAGGATGTCTCCGGCTAAACCATTAAAATAAGCAGCATTTACAGCAGACTGCATCAGGCTTAACCCCTGGGCTAAAAAGCCAACGCAGAGTCCGGCTAAGACATCGCCTGTCCCTGCCTTTGTCATCCCGGCATTGCCTGTCTTGTTGTACATTATAGCATCTCTTGAGATAATCGCATCAACAGGACCTTTTAACAATAGGACTATTTTTTTATCTCTTAATCTTTTATCACTTAATATCTTTTGGATTAATGATGCTCTGTCTGTTATCGATGATTGTTTATTGATTATTTTTTCAACCAATGTTTTATCTATCTTTGAGTTCTGCAGAAGTATCTTTAATTCCCCTGCATGGGGTGTAAGGATAGCATTATCAGCCATATCAAGGGATATGGATTTTATGGCGTCTGCGTCTATTACCAGCTGCTTTTTTGTTCCCTTAACATATTTTTTTACGAAGGAAGCAGAGTCCATGCCTATGCCGTTGCCGATCAGGACTGAATCAAAATCATTTTCGAGCTTTAAGATATCTTTTGCCCTTGCTGCGCAGAAGTCATCGCCTTTGTATTTCTTAACAACAAGGTCAGGGCTTAAGGCATTAATCACATAGCCAGCCTTTTCAGGTGCAGCAATAGTCACCCAGTCTGCGCCAGAGCGCAGCGCTGCCATCCCTGCCAGGGCCAATGCTCCGACATAATCCCTGGAGCCGCCGATAACAAGAGCCTTACCATTGTCGCCTTTACGGCTTTTCACCCCTCTTTTTGGCAGACTTACCTGCTTTTTTGTTATAAGGTTCATTCTTATTTCCTGAAAAAACTATAGAGCGGCCTTATTGCCAGCAGAACAACCATGGCTGCCAATATCCAGATATATCTTTTGGCAAGATCAGAGATATACGCCCCTATGATAATGCCGAACAGCACAGAACTCCATTTTATGCACCCTATGTCCCATACATCAAGCCTTTTGGCTTTTTCATCTGCCCAGCTGAGAAGCCCCATCTGAATCACCCATTTTTATACCTATGTCAACAATAACCGCCTTGTCCTTAAATCTTACCAAGCCATGCTTCAGGTCATGCAATGCGATGATTAAATCAGGGTTAACCCATATATTGGAGGATTCGCCTGTGTCAGGGTTTATGCCTGTAGGGACGTCAACCGAAACCTTAAAGGCTCGGGAACCGTTTATATGCCCTACAACAGACGCGATAGGCTCTTTGAGGTTCCCAGCTGTTCCTGTCCCCAACAATGCGTCTATTATTATGTCATAGTCATCAAAGATTATGTCCTCGGGCTGGGAAAAAAGCTGGATCCTGTTGTTTTTCTTTATCCTTGCGTAGTTCACCCTTGCCTCCTCCTTGAACCTGCTCTCATCACCTATGAACAGGATGTCTGTCTCTGAATCATCGCATAAGTGCCTGGCTGCTACAAAGCCGTCACCGCCGTTATTTCCGTGGTAGGCTGCGACAAGGATCCTCTTGTCCTTGAGGTCGGGGAATCTCTCCTTAAGGGCGTTGTAGATGCCCCTGCCTGCGTTTCCCATGAGCTGGAGCTTCGAGACCCCGCAGCTTTCCTCAAGCTGTCTGATTTCGCTTGTAGTTATCATTTTTTATAATAGATTCCACCTGTTTTTAGGCTAGTAAGGAGCCTATCTTTAAATATTTTTTCAAATCATTCAACCAAGAAACTCCCTTAATTTTTCCCCGGCATCAATATTATTGTCAAAGCCATTTATTAAGTTTTCTATCTCAGCAGGGGTTTTTATGCCCTTTTCTATAAGAAAATCCATGAGGTCTATCTTCTCAGAGCTCATAATCCTTCTAAGAAGGTACTTGTAGGGATAGTTCATGGCAGGCTTTATCCTCTCTTCCTTTATCAGCGTAATTATCAGCCTATTTACCCATTCTGTGAGGTAGTCATACTCTATTATGTTCAGAAAATTATCGCCGAATGATTGGTAAAGCTTTTTTACAAGCTCTTTCCTGTTCTTGTCGTCAAGCTCAGGAAGGATGCCCTTTATCGATGGGCATGAGCCGAACATGTCCTCTTTCCTTAGCTCTTCGCCTGTCTTAAGGAAAGGGCCTTTGTTAAAGGGAAACAGCCTGCAGATAAAGGCTCTTTTTTTGTCGTAGATAAGGCACCTGTTGTCCTTAAGGAAAGGGCAGCTGTCATAATCCATGTAGTAGGTTATTATTATTGATTTATTTGAGTTAAGGTCAAAAACAACCCTGGAAGGCATTATTTTTGCGTCAACATCAGCCTCTTTCTGCCATCCCCTGAAGCGCTTTGCCTCAAAGTCAAAAAGAGGGAAAGACATCCTTTCGATAGGGAAGATCTGGACAAGGGGAAGCTGCCCATAGGCGTATTTCCGGATGAATTCCTTCTCATCATCAGAGATGATGCCGCGGATATGGGAGCAGCACTCTCCGCATCGGATGCATCTGAATTTTGGTGGCATTTTAGGCAAGTGAATCCTAATAGATATATAAATGATTCTGTAGAGGAGAAGAGGTTATTATGCTTATTTTTTTGATGGCTGGTGTAACCTATGCAGTTCAGAGCTGTTTACCAGTCCAACATTAATCCCTTCATCTTTTAATTCCTTCATCATAGATTGAATATCTTGTTGTTCAAATAAAGCATCTTCTACTAATATTTTTTGAATATCAGTTGGATAATCTCCATGCAACAGCCTTATCTGAGAAGCAACACAAGCATCTCCTTTGGTATAACATCCAACAAAATAAAATGGGCCTTTAATATGTTCATTAGGTGCTAGTCCTGATTTATTTAGCGGCAGGTCATGTTGGTTCCATGGAGTATAGTAAACTAAGTCAGATGGAAATATCTGTATTAAACCATATATCTTTCTTTTAATGTCATCTGGAATGAAACATCTATCATCCTCATGATGCACTACCACCAAAGCGCCTTCGAGACTCATAAGAGGAGAAGGTATTTGGCATGTTTATAAAACTTCCTATTTGTAACTACTTTTGAGTAAATATATAGCGAAAGATTTAAATACCAATGCATCTAGCATCTTTAATATTCCTCAGGAGGTGGAATAAGTGACCATTGATCAAGATGTTAAAAAATATATGGAAGAGAATATGACTGATGATTCGGCAGGTGAATTTTTATTAAATAAAGGAGTACAAAATCATATACAGATAAACTTATTCGAACCGTTGGTTAAAGATGGAAACGATCCAGACTGGGATAAGACCAAATACAATTTAGCAAAAAAGGGAATGGAAGAAAAAGATGTATGCATAGGAGATATGGATTACATAAATAAGGTTGGTATAGCAGCAACAGGATTCAGGCCTAAAAAAGCACAGCCAGGATACAATGATGATGTTGAAAGATTCATGTATGAAAATATGACCCATATCTCTGCAGAGGAATATTTCTCAAATAAGGGAGCAGAAGATGGAACAAAGCCAGACAAAGTACAAAA
>JAHWHQ010000115.1 GCA_019323195.1 Candidatus Woesearchaeota archaeon
AAATATTTGAAAAAAGAGTTACTCCATATGGTAATGGAGCTAAAATAGATGCTCAGAAAAAATATATAGGGAGAAGGGTTTATATTATTGTACTAAAGAAAGATTAGCTAATTCTGTCCCACAGCCCTTTAAACCGAAAGATTTTTATATATATTAATTACCCAATATATTAGAAGGCTAATATAAAAGGCAGTTTTAATTGTTTATATTAATAAGAAAATATATTAATTACTTAATATAAAATGGTATTGGGCGACCCGGTTTCAGGAAAAGAATTTTTTGATAGAAATAAAGAGATGGCAATCCTTTTTTCGACTTTACGGGACTTTGAATCTGGAACAAAAAGAAACATTGCTATCATAGGGCTTAGAAAAATAGGGAAAACCTCTTTAATCACGGAGTTTATAAGAAGACTTAATAAAAATACACCCTCAACAATCTGTTTGAGCATTTATCTTCCTGAGCAAAACCCCCATAATTTTTTTAGAGGTTGTATGGGCAGCATAATCAATGAGCTGTTCAGATTAATGAAATTTCAGCCAAAGACAGGCACTCTATCTTTAGAAAACGCCCTTAGGATAATAGAGCATGATTTCCCAAGAACCGCGTTGGCAATAACAAACTTAGAGGTATTTGTCAGAAAAAGGAACCTTGAAGAAGCTTTCAGCTATTTATTTGATGTACTTGAAGTAGTAAAAAAAGAAACTGGAAATAGCTTGATAGTATTTTTAGATGAATTTCAAAGATTAACTGAATATGAGAGAGATATTAAATCGCCAATAGACAAATTTAGAGAGAGAATAATGAGGCAGAAAGAAATTCTTTACATTATCTCTGGGTCTGCTGTGGGGATGTTAAATAGATTAATCTCTTCGACAAAATCCCCCCTTTATGGACATTTTGAAAGAATGTATTTAAGGGGTTTTGGATTTAAGGATACGTATCATTTCATTGTCAGCAAAAAACCAATTACTTTATCCATTGGAGATGGACTAATAGGATTCTTATATGAAATAACCAATGGAAACCCATTTTACTTAGACATTTTAGTTCACAACATGGTTAGAACTTGCGGTTTTGAGAAAAAAAAACGCGTCTCAAAAGATTTTGTCGAAGATAGTTTAATCAACCAAATTTTCTCAAAAGAAGGGAGCATCTATTCTTATTTCGATTCCCTCATAGAACAATCTTTAGAAAAAAGGGGTTCAACATATTATACTGAAATTCTAAAAAGTATCGCTTCCGGCGATAGAAGACCTTCTGAAATTTCTAAAGCCACAAATATAAATTTAACTACCCTTCCGGTTTATTTGAAAAAATTACAGGAACTTGAAATAATAAGGAAATCAGAACCAACTAAAAAGAAATCAAAAATTACTGAATATGAATTTATAGATTCTTTATTTGAATTGTGGATTAAAGAAGTTTATAGTTTAAGAGATAACCCTATTTTAAAAGATTTTGAATTGAAGGCAAAAATATTCAAAAACAATATCTCAAAAATAGTTAATGATTATAACACTGAAATCGGCAAAGGTAATGAATCCAGAATTAGAGAACTTTTCCGTGAATTTGATGGTGATGTAGTCGGGGAATTGACTATCCCAAAATTTGATAGTGTAGAAAGAAAAGATATTCTGGGAGAAGAAATTGACGTTTTTTGCAGGTTTGCTCAAGATGTCTGGATAGCAGAAGTTTCTAAATCTAACATAGATAAATCTGAGATAGAAAATATAAAAAGGAAAATTGACAAAGTAAAAACAAAAGAAAATATAAGTCAGGTGATTGTCATCCCTACGAAAGAAATAAATCAAGAAGCGATGAATTTATGTACAAAATATAAATTTGAAATATGGACGCTTGGAATTATAAATAAATTATTGAAAAGGACAGGGATGTTCAGAATTTTAATTTAAGAAACAACCCTATAAAATAAGAGTTCTTTTCTGGGGTTATAGCTCCAATGACCAAAAGGCCCGAAAAAAACAACCGCTAAACAGCTGAAACTATAAAACCAAAAACAAACAATTATAAACCAAACCCCATTTTAGCCATATTAACCCAAAGAACAAAGGTGATAATAATGTCTGCAAGCAAAGAAACAAACCAAAATCCGAACGTAAGCAGGGAAGAGCAGATTGGCTTCCACAAGGGCTCCTTATCAACCCTTGCCAAGGAAAGGGAAGAGATGATTAAAATCCTTCAGATAGTGGAGCAGTTGATGCAGATGCACATCAAAGGCCTGAAAGAGCTGGGTGTTGACCTGGAATCAGCCGCAAAAGAGGCCCAGAAAACAGCTAAAAAGGAAAAAAAGAAGGCCAAGCCGATTGAGGATATGTTAAGATAAACTTAAAAAACCCAAATTTTTTAAAGTAATATCCCTTCTCACATTCCATGACCCACGACGTAGTTAGTTTAGGCAACCCCCTTATGGACATACTGATAGATGTAGAAGAGGGATTCCTTAAAGAGCTTAACCTGGTAAAGGGAAATATGCACCTTCTTGATAAGGATGATATAAAAAAGATAGAGGAAAAGCTTGACAAGGCCAGTACAGAACTAGCCCCTGGCGGCTCTGAGGCAAACACATTAAGCGCCCTTTCCATGCTTGGCCGCAAGGTTGTATACTTCGGCAAGGTTGGAAAAGACCAAACCGGAGAGGATTATCATAAAAGGCTTCTTGAAGACGGCGTGATCTCAAAGATCATCAGGGTTGACGGGATGACAGGAAGGGCGATAACCTTCATAACCCCTGACTCTGAAAGGACATTTGCCACCCATCTTGGCGTCTCAACATTGCTTGAAGACAGCGAGATAAACGAAGCAGACATAATGGAAGCTGAATTTCTTCATCTTACTGGCTATGTCCTTGAAGGAGAGAATACAAGAAAGGCCGCTATAAAAGCCATGGAGATAGCAAAAAACAACAACGTAAAGATATGCCTTGACCTGGCTGACCCGAACACAGTAAAAAGGAACAAAGAGCTTCTCCAGTCAGTGATAGATGAATATGCAGACATAGTTATCGCAAACGAAAATGAGGCAAAAGAATTCACAGGGGAAGAGCCTGAAAAAGCGATAGATACATTGTCAAAAATGTCAGAGATAGCCGTGATTAAGCTTGGTAAAGAAGGCTCTATCATAAAAAGCAAAGACAATTGCATAAAAATACCCAGCTTCGAGGCAAAAGCGATAGACACCACAGGAGCAGGTGACATCTACACAGCCGGCTTCCTATACGGCCTTTTAAATGACTTAGACTTAGAGACATCAGGAAAGATAGCATCATTCATATCATCCAAGGTAGTTCAGGTAAAAGGCGCAAGATTAAACAAGATGCCTATTGAAGATATCGATAAGCTGAAAAATGTCCATTAAAAAGAACATTAGAGATATAAGACAGGAACTGCCAAAAAACATAACCCTGATAGCAGCCTCAAAAACCCGTTCTGTAGATGAGATTAAGCAGGCAGCAGAAGCAGGAATAAGGATCATAGGTGAAAACTATGTCCAGGAGGCAGAGAAAAAATATAGTGAGCTGAAAGGAAAGGTAAAGTTCCACCTTATCGGCCATCTCCAGAAGAATAAAGCAAAAAAAGCTGTAGAGATATTCGACATGATCCAGACAGTTGATTCACTGGATATAGCCAAAGAAATAAACAAAAGATGCCAGGATATAAAAAAGATAATGCCTGTACTTATCGAGGTAAACTCAGGAAAAGAGCCGAACAAGAACGGAGTGATGCCAGAGCATGCTGAAAACCTTATCAGAGAAATATCATCATTAAAAAATATTAATGTAAAAGGCCTTATGACAATGGCGCCTTATTTTGATGATCCTGAAAAAGACAGGCCATACTTCAGGCTTACAAAAACCCTATTCGAAAAGATAAAAGCCCTTAATATCCCCAATACCGACATAAAAATCCTTTCCATGGGCATGTCCCATTCCTACAAGACAGCCATAGAAGAAGGCGCAAACATGGTAAGGATAGGCACCAGGATATTTGGCTCCAGACAATAGGATATTTACTCAAAAGTAGTTACAGAATAAAAAGATTTTTAAAGCGCTGATGAACTAGTTCTTTTGGCGAGATATAGTTATTGTAATATGAGATAAAAATGGCTGGTTCACTTGATAATATAGTAAATGAAGGTAGCGGTAGTTCTGATAATCTTGAAGCTAAGGCCAATAACTCAAAAAGCCAGGGCCACAGCAGCCCAAAAGTGATAAAAGCTCTTGATGAGATAGCAAAAAAGCGCAAGCCAAGAGGCTTCTTTGGCAGTATGCTTGACTACACAATAGCTGCAGGGGCAGTAGCTGCATCATACGCCTTAGTAGGCCCTATAGCACTTATTGCAAACGGAATAAGGTTTGTAGGGGACAGGATCGTCAACAACAAAAGAAAAAGGGACACCCCATCAAGACAGACAAGGAATTCTGCAATAATAGCCTCACTGTTATCTATCCCCGGCCATTATGCCTTCCAGCTCATGAACAAGTTAATCAATGTAAAAACATGGAGCGGCCTTGCAACAAGGTATGCTGTCCAGAACTTCGTATACGGCCCTGCAATGCTTCTTACGACCAATACTATTGCATACCCCCTGACATTCGGCACGACACAAGGCATGTGGGATTATGGGATAACTGATCTGGGATGGAGGAACTATAAAACCGGGCTGGCATACTTCTCCTGGCCCAACCTGGCAGCAGCCCGTTTCTTGCCCGATTACACCCACTTCCCTATCTCATTAGGTACAGGGCTGTTATGGAGGACAACAGCAGGCTCAAGATTCCTTCATGAGGCTGACCCTTACAAATACGAGCACAGGATAATAGACGGCAAGCCTGCAAACTGGGCAAATAAGGAATACAAGAAAGCAGCATAATATTTTGATTTAAAATAGATCACTAGTTTCATATTCAAGGAGAATCAGCCTTGATAAAGAGGGCCTGGCTTTCGCCAAGCCGGGCTTTCTTTTATTCTTTATAATTGAGAAAACCCAAAAATTATTTAAATTCACCAGATTTAATCTTCCATCATGGAACCAGCAACTATCCTCGGCCTGCTTGCAGGAACATTAACAACAGTATCATTTATTCCCCAAGTCATTAAAAGTTTTAAGATGAAGGAAACAAGGGATATATCCCTATTGATGTATATTATACTATGTATTGGTGTCCTATCTTGGCTGATCTATGGAATACTTATTAAAGACATACCAGTAATAGCTGCAAATGGCGCTGCATTAATTCTGACAGCTATGATCTTAATATCTAAGATTAGGTATGGCTAAAATTTTATAAAAAGAGAATTTATTCTAAATGTTCTTTAGTTCATAAAGTATTTCATACCTTCTAAACGATCAAAAAATAAAAAAAAGAACTGGGAATAAGAAATTCTTTTAAAACATTGGGGGTGTTTTAAAATGGTATCCCAGTTCTATTAAATAAGCATGATCAAACCTCTTCTTTCACATTGGCAGTTGCGACCATCGTAAGTGTCGTCTGTATCGCCTGCTCCTTCCTGAACCTTATCACAAAATCGTTAAACTCCTCAACATCCTTAAACTTCAGCTTAAGCAGCAGGTCATACTCCCCTGTAACCCCAAAAAACTCCTTCACATGCCTGTTCTCTATGATCCTGTCAAACATCGCTGAAGGTTTTGTCTTTATCAGCATGAAGACAATAAAGCCCTCCCCCACTGCCTTATTATCCAGCTTTAATGTAAATCTCTCGATGATATTTCTCTCTTTTAGCCTAAGGATCCTCTGGTGGACCGTGCTGGGCCTCAGTTTTGTTATCCTTGCAATATCCCTTATTGATGCCCTGGAATTTTCCTTTAAAACATTAATAATGGCAAAATCCTTCTTATCAACATCCATTATATTAAATGGGTTGATGTCCCACTTATATTTAAATTTTTCGTTATTTGTCCAATAAAATCAATAAAAGCTGGACAAATTCAACAAATAAATAAGAAAAGTATATAAATAATCCTATAGTACCTAAACCTGGTGATACTTATGGACAAAGGAGAAAATTATGAGGTAAAGGACATCAGATTGGCAGATTTTGGCAGAAAAGAGATAGATATGGCGGAAAAAGAGATGCCCGGGCTTATGGCATTAAGAAAAAAATACCAGGATGAAAAGCCCCTGAAAGGTGCAAGGATAACAGGAAGCCTGCACATGACGATCCAGACAGCAGTTCTTATTGAAACATTAGTAAAACTGGGCGCAGAGGTAAGATGGGCGTCCTGCAACATATTCTCAACCCAGGATCATGCTGCTGCAGCGATAGCAAAAGCAGGTATTCCTGTATTTGCATGGAAAGGGGAAACATTAAAAGACTACTGGCGCTGCACAGAAAAAGCCATTGACTTCGGCCAGGGAAAAGGCCCTACTCTCATTGTAGATGACGGCGGTGATGCAACCTTGATGGTCCATAAAGGGGTAGAGGCAGAAAAAGACCCTTCTATCCTGGAAAAGGATTACAGCAAAGAAGGAGAAGACCTCCGTGAGCTCATGGAAGCCTTAAAAAATATTCATGCTAAAGACAAAGAAAGGTGGAGCAGGATATCAAAGGAGATAAAAGGCGTCTCAGAGGAGACAACTACAGGCGTCCACCGCCTTTACCAGATGCTGGAAGAGAAGAAGCTGTTGTTCCCTGCGATGAACGTAAATGACTCTGTCACAAAATCCAAATTTGATAATATCTATGGCTGTAGGCATAGTTTAAGCGACGGAATTAAAAGGGCAATGGATGTTTTAATGTCAGGCAAAACAGCAATGGTATGCGGTTTTGGCGACGTAGGAAAAGGGTCAGCAGAAAGCTTGAGAAACGAAAAAGCGATTGTAAGGGTTTCTGAAGTTGACCCAATATGTGCATTACAGGCATGTATGACTGGTTATAGGACTTGTACTGTTGAAGATGCTTTACCTGATACAGACATTTTTGTAACAGCAACAGGTAATTGTGACATAATTAAAATCGAACATATGGAAAAGATGAAAGATCAGGCAATTGTATGTAACATTGGCCATTTTGACAATGAAATTCAAGTAGACCAGCTTGAGAAATATCCTGGAATAAAAAAAGAAGAAATCAAAGGAAGTGAATGTCCAGTTCATAGGTATACTTTTCCTGATGGACATAGTATATATCTGCTGGCTATGGGTAGACTTATCAATCTTTCTTGTAGCACAGGCCACCCTAATTTTGTTATGAGTAATAGTTTCTCAAATCAAGTTTTGGCTCAGATTAAGCTTTGGACAGAGAACTTAAAATTAGGCGTCTATACACTCCCTAAGAAATTGGATGAGGAAGTAGCGCGACTACATCTTGGTAAATTAGGAGCGAAATTGACTAAATTAACTAAAAAACAAGCTAAATACATTGGAGTGTCAGTTGACGGTCCTTACAAACCCGACTACTACAGATATTGAATTTTATTTTCTTTATTAATTTGTTACAGTCTTTTAAACCTGGGAAATAAGTTCTAATATCAATATGAAATTCTTTTTCAATTTCATATCTAAATGGTATTCCATTGTAATGTCTAATAAATCCTATTATATTATTTTTTATATCCATTTTTCTCAGTATTCTTTCTTTCAGATCCACTTTAGCACTTTGAATCCATTTTATTTTCTCAATATATTCTTCTAGATTATATTTTCTTAGCAAAGAAATCAATTCAATTCCATTAATTATTTTGATATTTTTGGTGTTTAGATTTACTTTTTTTGTAGTTGTAATAAAAAGACCATCACTTATACTTTGTTGTTTTAGATAAGATAATAATTGTTCAATTTCTCTTTTTGAAATATTATAATCTGCCTTATAGGCCTTCAACTCGATAAGTAAAACATTTCCATCTCTATCAACAACCTTGATATCTTCATATCTATTAGGGTATTCTTTATCGTAGATTGAAACTCTTAAAATTTTGTAATTCATCCTTTTTAGTAATATACTTACAATTTGAGTTAATACTTTTTCCTTGTTTTTCCCAAGAATAATTGGACATGGTCTGTTATATTTAACACGAGCTGCCTTATAAGCTTCTTTCACATTTGGGAAATAATTATCAAATTTTAATTTAAGTTCTAGTTGGATTTCGATTCTGGAAGGATATATGCCATTCTTTTGTTTTTCCTGAACATACTTTATTATTTGGTTTTTCTTTTCTAGATTTAACTTATCTGAATAACAAGCATGTTCTAGTGTATATCTTCTTTTAAGATACAGGCTATAATCGATATCTGCTTTTTTATATATCCATTTTAGACCTTTAAAATAGCTTCTGATATGTATCTTTAACTCTTTTTCAATCTCTTTTATAGTTGGATACAATCCCTTCAATGATTTTTCCCTTACAAAATCAATTATCCTTCTAACTGCATATTCCTTAGGGCAAAAACAAAGAGGAACCTCAACATTAATTTTTTGATACATATCAAAAAGATTCCTAAAATAATTATATAATTCAACATGAAAAACTTCTCTAATTTCTCTTTTAGAAACAAGCCTCTTTTCTTTCTGATAAACAGATCTAATATAATCGAGTATTAGCTTCCTTTTCTCTTCCTTTGACATTTTAGACTTTTCCAACATCTTCAATCACCTCATTTCAATTTCTTTTTTATTTTCTTCAAAAAAGAAATTAATTGGGGGTGAAAAAAGAGGCCGTTGAGCAAAACTCACAAAAAACTTTTAGGAGCTTTGCTCCGACCCTGAAAGGGGAAAAGTTTTTGTTAAGAGTTTTGTGTGGTCTCTTTTTCCTTAAACATAAGATTTAATCCCTTATATACCTTACGGCAACTTGGCAAGTGGCAAGTGAAGAGTGGATTTTAGGATTATAAGGCTTAAGATGCTTAAGTTTTAAGGAATTAGGGTTGGCAAGTGGTATTTAGTAATCAAGTAAAAAAATTAAGAGCTCATCCAAAAATTTGAAGGAACCTAAAGATTTTTATATCTATTCCCTTTACCTAGATTAGATGGTAAGAAAACCGGTAGTATCAGGAATGTTCTATGAAGACAATGCTGATAAGCTAAGCAGCCAGATTGAAGATTCATTCCATTCAGAATTCGGCCCTGGCAAACTCCCATCAAAAAAAAGAACAAGGGAAATATTTGGGGTTATCTCCCCACACGCAGGCTACCAGTTCTCAGGTCCAGGAGCAGCATGGGCATACAGGGAAATAGCAGAAAGCAGGCCTGCAGATACCTATGTTATGCTTGGCATATCCCACTCTGGTTTCCCTTCCTGTACATCATTAGAAGACTGGGAAACCCCTTTAGGCACTGTTAAGGTAGATAAGGCCTTCCAGGCAGCCTTCATGGAAAGATCAGGCCTAAAACAGGACGAGACAGCCCACTCACAGGAGCACTCTATAGAGGTCCAGCTTCCTTTTCTCCAGTTTGTAAACAAGGAATACAAAGACCAGCTTAAGATAGCCCCAATAATCATCTCTGAAGAGCAGAGATGCAAAGAGATCGCCCTTTCAATAGCAGAGACGATAAAGCAGACAGGAAAAAAGGCAGTTATCATCGCCTCCTCTGATTTCACCCATTACGGCATGAACTACGGCTTTTTCCCATTTCAGGATAATGTAAGGGAAAACATGCATAATCTGGACAAAGGCGCAATAGAGCATATCAAAAGCCTGGATGCAGACAAATTCATGGGTTATATAGATGATACAGGGGCAACAATATGCGGCAGATTGCCCGTTGCTGCTGCTATATCTGCATGCAGGATTCTGGGGGCTAAAAAGGCAAAAATGCTGCAATACTATACATCAGGTGACATAACCCATGATTACAGCTCTGCTGTTGGTTATGGCTCTTTGGTTATAGAATAAAAGAAGAGAGATAAACAGATAAAAAATAAAGAAAAAACAGAAGAAATTACTTTTTCTTCTTCTTTATCACTGCAAAATAAGCTATTACTCCAATTATGACTATTGCCAGTATAGCTATTATCCCTGTACTTGATGTTTTAGCTTCTTCAGCAGGTGGTTGTTCTGCAGGCTTTGGAGTTGGCGTAGGCGCTGCTGGTGTAGGTGCTGGAGCTGGCTCTGCTTTCTTAACAGCAACATTAAGGGTTGCCTTTAGCTGGTCCATCTTTGCAGGAGGTGCAAAATAGACTGCATCAAACTCGTAGTTCCCTGATGCAGATGATGGGATGGCAACCTTGTATGTCAATTTAACGGTTGTTGACGTAGCTGGTATCTCCCACCTGTATTCCTTGCCCTTGACCTCATAGGTAACATCACCCTTATTTGCCCCTGTAACTGACCATTCCTTCAGGCTGAGCTGGGAAGGCAGCGTATCGCTTATTGTAACAGACTGCCCAACCTCCATGTCAGCAACATTAAAGTTCACCTCAAGCTCCTTGCCAGGCTCTATAGTGGAAGGCATGTTCCTTGTGACTGTTGCGGCAAAAACGCAGCTAAGCATCAGGCTAAGCATAACCGAATAAATCAATAGTTTCTTCATTTTAGTTACCCCCATAGAATGCCCTTATGACATCTATTATCTCGAATGCTGTGTATGTGTTCGTTCCACTATAGAAATTCCTGATAATGTCTATTATCTCGAATGCTGTATAGGAAGTCTTGACCGCTGATATCCTCTCTACAATTACAAATGCCTTTTTGTTTCCGTATACATAATCAAGAGTTAATTTAAGGTCATAAGTTCCGTCACTATCCAGATCTACGTTTGCCGACTCTCCCTTCTTAAGCTCTACTGTCTTCCCTACCGGTGTTACCTTAAGTGTAACAAAATCCGTAGTTACCTTAGTGGCCAGGATAGTTTGTGTAACCTTATTATACGAAAACAGTGCCTTATCACCAACCTTCAAGCCAACCTTAGCTCCTTCAGATGTAAAGCCTATTGAGTATGTAGATGCAGAACTTCCCCCCCCTCCGGTGCTTCCACCTGTATCTCCAGAAACAGAAACTGCAGGACCGATTGCAAATATTGAGAAACTTGTTGTCGTAAAATAGAAATGGTCATAACTATCCCTCGAACTAACATAGCTTGCAGGCGTATTAGACTCATAAGTTCCATCATCATTATGGTCCATGTAGACCCTTATATTATTTCTGTCTGACACGCTGGAGGTCTTTAACCCAAAATATACCTTTGCATTATATGCTGTATCTGCTGAGACATTGAGATATAATAAAACAGTGTTTAAATCTCCTGGCGCACTTCCCACAAAAGGAACATTCCTTGCTGTCACAACTGCATTTGATGAATTCAGCCCTGTTATCTGTGGTACAGTATTTTGAAGAATCGTTCCTCCAAAATCCGCAGTTCCTGATGAGACTGATTGTGTAACTGGTCTTGAATTATTTACTGTCACAAATATAAGTGTAGAGTTTACATTACCAGCATAATCCACTGCTGTTATATTCAAGGAGTAATTCCCATCCGTATAATCAAGCGTATTCCATTCATACACATAGGGGCTGGTTGAATCTGTGCCAACATTAGACAATGTAGAGTTAGCGACACCTATATAAAATGTAACAGATGATGTGCCTGAAGCTCCGTCATTTGAAAGTGCAGTTATTGTAGTTGTACCGTTGACTATCTGGTTAGCAGATAAGCCGCTGAAAGCTATTGGAGGAATAACATTGTCAACTCTATATATGTATGTTCTGTTAGTTACTGCCCCATAAGTATTATTCGCATGTATGTAGAGGGTAAAGGTTGTTGAATTGCTTGCATTTATTGTCACATCAATATAAGTCGCATTCTCGCTAGATACAGTTAATACCATATTCTCACTGCTATTATAATACACATGACTGTCATTAGTTACTGTAAACCTTATTACGCTTAAATTAGCAACATATGTACCATTAGACACATTTGCATTGATTGTTGGTATGGACGTATTTACAGCAAAGCCACTTTTAACAGTTGAATTTGAATTCCTTGCAATATCTGTAGCATTAACCGTAATAAAGTAAGATCCCACTCCGCTTGGAGCTTCCAATGTTCCGGTATATTTGCCGTTTATTAAAGATAATGAAGCCTTATTGCTCTCATTATTGCCTCCTGTTCCATTATGCCATGCAGTTATTGTTAAGGTATTAATGCCTGAGCCATACATATTATCTGTAACATTCGCTGCTACTATAATATTTTCCGATACGCCTACAATTTTTGAGCTAAGTGAATCAATTATTACCTTTGGAGGCACTTTATCAATCTTAATAATCCTGCTGTGATAAGATTCAACATTCCCTAATGTATCATTTGCCCTGAACTGAAAGATGTTCGAGCTTAGATTCGTTCCAAAAGTAAGGTTGCCGCTCCATACTGTCCAGCCTCCTCCTGTCCCGTTCCTATACACTATCTTATCAATGCCTGCTACCCCTCCTGTCCCATTCGTGGCATACAAAGCAATATGCAGATCTCGATTATACCAGCTGTCTTCATCTATGGTTGAGGTGTTCATAAATGTTGTTAGAGGAGCAACATCATCCAATATTAAGGTTATGCTATTATTTGTATATGTGTTCCCAGCATAATCCCTCGCTATTACTTCCAGTGATGTTCCGGTTAGAGCCATCTTTCTACTCCAAGTATCGCTGGTTGAGCTTTGCCTTCCTATAGATAAGCCATTTACTGTAACATTCCTAACCCCGGAAGTAGCATCTGTAGCATTTATAGTTATATTAACAGTAGTTCCTCTTTTGAGGATATAGGAAGAAGGTAAGCTCAAACTTACATTACTCATTACGGGTGATGTAGCATCTACTGTAAAAGATGTATTTGTATTATTCCAAAGGCTGTTCCCCAAGCTGTCATTGCAATAAACTGAGAAATAATATGTACCATCTCGCAAACTTGTGTTTGTAACGCTCTTTGTAATTGAAGTGGAATAAATGCTTGTATTTTCCTTTACCATAACCCAGTTAGTAGAATTTCCAAAATACATCTGGCATGTGCTAAGGTTATAATCAGAAGCAGTATACTGGTAATTTAATGTAACATTAGATGAGATATTCATATTAGTTCCATTTGCCAGTGTCACTATTGGCTTGATTGTATCTATTAATACAGTTATTACAGTACTATTAATGCCACTATTATTTGCGTTTACTGTAATATTCAATTCAAAGCTTCCATTGAGGGCATTTATCCCATTTAGCGGTACAACAACATTAATCTCTTTAGTAATGTTATATGATGTATTTAAACCCCACGCAGTCCAGGCTGTTGCTCCTGAAGGCCTCCTATATATTGTAACATTTGATACATTTACATCAGTTGTTATTGATTCTGTAACATTCACCACAAAGGTATAATTATCCCCAGCGAGGTTAGAAAGGGCAATTGTCCCCCCATCAGCCGGTGTTTTAAACACGCCTGCAAAACCGCCATGAACCAGGCCGACAAAACACAGAACCATCATCAAAAAAACACAGAAAACAAGCAACTTATTGCCATAGAAATTACTTTTCTTTTTGTAAGATTCACCCATTTTACCAACCTCGTTTTTTATTTCTTAATTGTAAAAACCCACTATTATTTATAAATAAGACCCCTTGGAGTAAATTCTAAAAAAACATGTATTTAAATGTTACGTTTCTGTCGCTGAAAGAAAGAAATAGATGAAAAATCTGCTGCTATGACCAAAGTACCAAACAGGCGGCCGGCTCCAGTATTAGCATTCAAACAACCCCCAATACTTTACCCTGCTTTACACATCCATCCACAAATTCAAAAGCTTAATAAAAGAGTAATTACCAAAAAGAATGATGATAATAAACAAGACAAAAAACAGTATTCTGTCAGAAAAAGCAGAGCTATGCAAAAGCCCGTTTTCAAAGGCCTTAGGACTTATGTTCTCAGGAAAAAGCAGGACATTGGTCTTCATCTTCAGCAAAGAAAAGATAATCTCACTTCACATGTTCTTTGTCTTCTACCCGATTGATGTCCTGTTTCTTGACAAGAACAAGAAGGTTGTCGAGACCAAAATAGGCTTCAGGCCCTTTACTTTCTGTACACCAAAAAACAAAGCAATGTATGTCATTGAGCTGCCAAGTGGAACCGTCAAAAAAACAAAAACCTCCAGAGGAGATATCATAAGTTTTAAATAAAGAATAATAATTCTATTTAATCTACAAAAAGGGGATGTCGTATAACCTGGCTATTACGGCCGGCTCCAGTAAATGGAGCGATGAGGCTCTTGCCGATGAAATGGCGTAACCGGCTAATCTGAGTTCGAATCTCAGCATCCCCATATCACTTATCAAATCGATAAAAAAGAAACATCCCAAAAGCGTATCTTCTTCTATTTAATATTCCTGCTGTGAAAATGCAGGATCATTATCAGAATGGTCAATATGCCAATCCCTATTAATATATAGGGGTAATATACAGCAAAAAAATCCTTTGCATATGATATTAGGTTATAATAGACAAAAGAGTAAACAACACCGCTCAAGACAATAAGCCATATAGTTATGATTATTATCCTTCTGGCCTTCCCGGTTTTTTTCTTCTTCTTATTCTTCTTAGCCCCCCTCGTAGCCAGATATACAACAAAAAGCAGTAGTAATAATGCAGCGGCAGCAATTATAAGATAAATATAATAAGCCTTTATAAAATCAAATACATAGCCGAACCTTGTGTAAATCGACCTGCCAAAAAACATATAGATGGCATAAGAGATAACAGCCAAAAAAAGGCATGCGACTAAAGCAGGGTAGGCATATTTAACCACTGCAAAACTATTCTCCTCCTCTGTTTTCTTGCTGACCCTCTTAACCTCCATAAATCTCTCCCTAAACTCCTCTCCCCTCTTGCTGGCCTCTTTCTTTTTCTCTGTCTTGTCTTCCATGCTCTCCGCTTCTTCTCCCTTAGGTTTCCTTTTTCCTTCCCTCTTCCTAAGAGAATGGATTATTAATAGCGCAATTATCAGAATCCCGATGCCTGAAGCTGAATAGATAAAATAAGCCTTATAAGGAAGGATATAATCTGCAGATAAAGCCGAGATAAAACCTTTCACCTTATCAAGGTAAAGCCCATATTTAAAAATAGCAAACAAAATAATCAATATTAAAGCTAATATTGCCAGATACCAGACAAGCATCCTTCCTTTCTTTGTCTTTGTTTCCTGCTTTGCCTTTCTACCTTTTCCTCTTTTTTTGGCAAGAACTGCAAAAAATAAGACGATGCCAAGCAAAACAATGCCCAGCCCGATATAATATTTTACATAGTTAAGGTAAAACCTTACCCTTTCAAAAAAAGCGCTTTTTCTTTTTAGCTTAATCGTGATTGATTCCCTAAACTCCTGGCTTCCTGTTTCTGCAATGATATCCAGGTTATAATCCCCCTCGGCAACACCCTCATCAGGATAAAGGGCCAGATTGATTGTCTTATCCTCATTATGCTTAAGGCTGAAATAAGCCTGGCTTAGTGAATACCAGTCTATCCCCTCTGCAGTAAGGGAATAATCCGCATCCTTCACTCCCTTGTTCTTTATAAGGATAGGGATATTCCTCCCGAAGTAATCGATTGCTGTATCATCAGCGCTTATAACAGTATTATAGCATTCCTTCTGCGGCAGGACCGAAAGCTCTAGCTCATCCCCTATGCTCATATCACTCTTCCCGGAAACAGCCTCTGCCCTGATATCAAAAGTCCCTTTTTCATCGCATGGGGGATTTGCTGCCAATACTATCTCTCTTTTCTCCCCCCTGCCAAGCATGATTGTATTATTTTCCAAAGTTGAATTGACCCACCCGGGAGCATCCAGGACAAAAGTGAATATATCATGTTCCCCGTTATTTTGGAGCTCCAGATCATACATGCCGTATGAACAGCCGCATATCTCGTCCTTTTCCTTGCTGATCTCCAGCCCGAACAGATAGCATTTTTTTATGTTGGTCTTTATTATGACGCTTCTCTTAAGGGCCTCCTTTGTAGTTATTATATCCAATATAATTGTAGTATTCCCTTCCTTCTCGATAGGAGGGTTTACGATTAATGGAAGTATAGCGCTCTTCCCGCTTTTCAGGACAGCGCTTTTCAAAGGCAGGGAAGCATATTCATTATCGACATTAAAGGCAAATGTATCCGGGAAATTATTGTTATTCTTTATAAGAACAGGTATTATCGTCCTGTCCAGAGAGCATATCTCATAATAATCCGTATGAGCATTAAATCTTATTGCAGAAAAATCCTCGATATTGGCATAAGGCCTGCCTAATTCTATCTTGACCTGCGCCAGGGCTCCTGGTAAGGCTGATAAGAATAAGAAGAGCATAACAGGGAATAAGGCAACAGCTAAGCGTATGGGTTTATTATTCATCACTATCCCTCATATCCCTTAAAGGAAATATTTTTAAGACCACAAAAAAAGAGAAAATAAGTAAAAAATAAAAAACTTTAGTAATAGGTTTTTTCGTCACCTGACTCCTCGTCGTCTTCGCTGCCTTTCAGCTTGTTAAACCCTATTATAAGCCCCAGTATCACCAGCAAGACAACCAAGACCACAACGCCGATCTGCAAGGCGCTTTTTATCCTTGACAGGTTTGTGGTTGCGGCAGGTGCTGCAGCAGCGATGTTAGCTTTCAAAGGAACCTGTTTCAAGACATTCTCCCCGCTCTTTATAGCGACTGAGAATACCTGAAGTCCGCTTGCTGTTGCTGCTGCCTTAAGTGAGACATAAGCCTCTTTTGACTCTCCTGCCCCTACTACCATGACATTTGAAGGCAAGACGCTGAACTCAGCCCAGTCTGCTGAATCTACGGCTATTGAATAGACCTTTGACTCTGCTCCGTCATTTGTTATCTTGATTGGATACATTGCAGATCCTCCCTGCCCGACATCCTGTGTTTCAGGGCCTATTGCTACTATTGTCTTTCCTGTAGTCTCTGGCCCTTCTGCAGGGACAGCGCATGTATCGCTCTCAACAACGGTTATCTTTGTTGTTTCACATACCTCTTCATCGCCGTCATCATACTCAGCGCAAAGCTTGACCGTATATTCTCCTGGTTCTGCGCAGTCTGGGATTCTCATGTCCAGCTCATCTGAGGTTGTTGAATCGTCACAATCATCATCTACTGCTCTATTGCAGTCTTCCTCATCCAGCTCATCAACATAATCTGAAGCTGAGATTCCTAAGGCAGGAACAGATGCTTTGATCTTGATGTCCTCTTCCTCTACCTCTCCCCTGTTCTTCAGCCTTGCTGAGACCAGAAGTGTCCTTCCTGCTTTTACCTCATTCTCAGGGTCTAATACTACATCTCT
>JAHWHQ010000116.1 GCA_019323195.1 Candidatus Woesearchaeota archaeon
GTTATTTCTTGAGAAACAGATTTAGTAATAGATGCTATTTTTTTAAAACCTTCTGAATATTCCATTGACATGCAGCTAATAGCTACAACATCAGGATTATATTCTCTTATCCCTCCTTCAACTTCATCAAAGCTTAGGTCATTAAGTTCAGCATCCAAAACCTTAATCATATACCCTTCTTTTTTTAATACAGCTATAAGTAATCCAATCGAATATGGGAAAGTATGCCATTTTTTTAAACCAAACCATTTAGTGTTTGGCAAAACGAACATGATTTTTTTTATTTTTCTCATCTTAAACTTTTGTTTCATCTCCCGATTGAAATTCTTCAAGAAGCATAGCAAAATATTTTTTTCCTTCTTCCGGATTAGAATTATCAGGCGCCCAATCAGCTGAGATATTATCTTCTTCGCCTAAAAAAGGACCGGGTTTAGATTCATTAAAAATCACATATTCTGTAAGCGGTATTGAAAGATGCCAGGTATTTGAAGGGATCCTATAAATAAAATTCTTTTCTGGACTTAAGATAGCGCATTCTTTTACAGAACCTTTATCATCAAAAATAAAAACAGCCATCCTTCCTTCAATAATCTGGTAAGCTTCAACTTTATTTTTGTGTTTGTGTGGTCTGTAATAATTGCCTTTGTTCTGTAAAATGATCATATTATGAAATTCCTCAGAGGGATCTTTATGCAGGGAGATTCTTATATCACAACCAGAATTTCTTTTTGATTCTTCTACCAGCTGACTTATGGTTTCCTTATCAATCATAACAACATCTCTTGTACAAAAATAGGATAATGTTCTTGCATTCTTATCCTGTCTAACATATGGGCTGTAGAAAAAATTTTTCATTTTTTACTCATCCCTTCCAATCCCAAAATATTCTTTTGCTATACTTTCACAAACATCATTTACATCATGTAATTTGATTCCGATAGCATTAATTAATTTATCCGGTTTCATTGAAACGTTCAAAGGCCTTTTTTCCCTGAGAGGAAAATCATGAATGCTACATTTGACAACATTGCCTTTGACTGAAGAATATTTTTTAATATGGCTCAGGAGCATTTCAAGCAATTCAAGCCTGCTATATGGCTTCTTGCTTGATATATGAAAAATACCGTTGCAATCATTGTCAATCAAACGAATTATAGAATCAACAACATCCTTAATATATGCTGGAGAAAATATCTGGTCCTGTGCGCACCTGATGGTCTGATTTTTATTAATTGACTCGATCCAATCGATAAAAAGAGTTCCATCATTCTTTTGAGAGCCAAAAACTTTAGATAGTCTTGCAATAATGAATGCTTTGCATTTATCCTGTATATATCTTTCAATCTCAACTTTTTGCTTGCCATATATAAGGATAGGGCTCACAGGATCTTCCTCAACATAGTTGCCTTTTTTGCCGTCAAAAACAAATAGGGTAGAAGTAAAAACCGGCTTTATCTGATGATTATTTAAGCATTCTATTATTGATTTTATGCTCTCAACATTAAGGGTGTTGGACTTTTCTATGTCTTCAGCACAGGTCTCTGGATTGGTATCTCCTAGAAGGATAACTGCATGTGAAAAAGGCCCCAGATCCTTTAAAATCTGTGATAAATCCATAGACAAAGAATCAAAATAGACGCCACCCTTAAACGGCTTGTTGCAGTATGTTCCTACAGCTTTATCCTTACCTAATGAATTAAACAGATGTTTCCCTACATAGCTTGATCCGCCCAAGATAAGAATCTTTTTGTTATTATTCATTTTAAACTCATTCAAAATAGATAAATTCATAATCACCGCTATACCCAAATTCATTAAACAACCAAACCCACTCTTCTGGCCTGAAGAAAGATTCAGCAGTCAATGCCCAGCATTCAAGGTTAAACAACTCCTCTTCGTTTCTATAGCTTTCTACAACAATATACTTCTCTTTTCCAACCCTTTCTATCTCCTTTAACGCAGATTTTAAATCCTGTACCTGAAGATTATGCAATGTTGTTATTGAAATAACCAGATCAAATTCCCCATCTTTAAATGGATAAGAATCCTCTGCTTTATGCACAAATAGGTACTCCTTTATCTCCTCTTTCGAATTGTCAATAGCGTATTTAGATAGATCAAAACCAACTATCTTGCAGTTTGGAATAAGTTTTTTTAATTCAAAAAGAAGGTAAGCCTTGCCACAGCCAACATCCAGTATTTTTGAATCCTCTGTAAGATTATATTTTTCTATAAGCGTCCTTGCTACAGGCTCCCATCTTCCAGGCATATACTTGTAGCCCCCATAGCCATACCTCCGAGACCCATCCCAATAATCATAACCATAAGTTTTCGCAATTTTCATACATTCAATTTTATCATCGCCCATTCTCCCCAAATAATCCCTTTTAGTACTTTTATGCAAAGATGAAATAATTTTCAAAGATTTACCCAATTTGATAACACCCCAGCTTATTGAATTTGGATAGTTATTCCAATAGTATTTATTAATCTATCGATTAAAAGCTTGCTTATGAAAACTGCAAAAATCTGATAAAAAGAAAAGTATATAAACTAAGTATAATAAACCATCCCAACAAATGTTAGAATCCTTAAAAAATAAGAAAATTTTGCTTATTGAACCTCCTTTTTATAGATTATTTGGATATAAAAGATACCATTATCCTTTCACTTTAACATTAGTTGGCACATACTTAGAAAAGCTGGGAAATACCGTTAGGATATATGACGCAGATAGGCCAACTAGTTCGTGTAAAGAATACTCCAGAAGTGAATCAAGGGATAATTACTATATATATGAAAAAGTTCTGATGGATAAGAACCATAAAGTCTGGAAAGAAATCCAGGATAAGATTTTAGATTTTCAGCCTGATATAATTGGACTTACAGCAATAACCGCAAAAATTGATTCTGCAAATATCATTGCAAAGATTGCGAAAGATCTTCTTGGTAAGAATGTTAAGGTAATCTTAGGGGGGCCTCATGCAAATGGAATGCTGGATATGTATCCTGGCTACAATTTCGGAGAAAACTATGACCATGCTATCACAAACATTCCTGGCTTAGTCAGCCTAAAGCCAAATAAAAGATTAATAATTGATTATGAAAAGTATTCAGCAAAGAATTTTTCATCTATTTTAACAAGTTCAGGATGCCCCAACAGATGTACATTCTGTTGCCATTCTTTTGAGAAGGGGTTTTATTATAGGAGTAAGGAAAGTGTAATTGAAGAAATAAAAGAGATTCAAACAAAGTTGGGTGGTGATATTATCTATGTTATGGATGATTGTCTTTTCTCAAATCCAAAACATTTCAGGGATATAACCTCTGCAATGAAAGAAACAGGCATGAAATTTGTAGCAGGTGCACGACTCATGGCGTTGTCTCAAGAAAAACTTCGTTTGTTTAAAGAATGTGGCGGACAGAAGATTCATGTAGGTGTAGAAAGCGGATCGCAGAGAATACTTAATGCTATCAAAAAAAATCTTAAAGTTGAAGAAATAATAAAAAGAACAAAGTGGATAAGGGATCTAAAGATACCATATCAGGCATTTTTAATGGTTGGCTTCCCATTTGAGACCTTGGAAGATTTAAAGCTTACAAAAAAATTAATTGAAAAAATTCGCCCCAATTTTATTTCACTAAACCAATTCACTCCTTACCCTGGAACACAGATATACAAAGATTATTATATGGACAAAAAAATACCATTCAAGGATCTTTTTCAATTAAATGGTAATGTCCAGGTCGGATTAAGCGATGATATAAAGGAATATATTAATGGGATGTTTGATTTCGTAGATGATTATAACGCAAGAAATGCTTTTAGTGTTTAGATTAAAATAAAATTTTTTCCTTGGTTGCAGATCTAAGATAAACTCTGGCTTTTTCCAATTGTTCCGATTTTCTTTTTTCAATGTTAACATCAGCCTGTGAAAAATTCCTTCTCTCACTATCGTATCTTAAAAATTCATTTAGCATGATACAGCACCATTTTATTCTATAAACGGGTAATAAGAGATTAGTTTTTTTAATATTTTTTTCAGACAAATCTGCTCTAAAAACTGCTTCAATAAATGAACCATAGTAATCCAAAGAAACAGGAACCTCTGGCTGGCAAAAAAAATCACAAATCATTTTTGAAGGATCATCCCATCCGGCATATTCAAAATCCACAAAAAACAATCTACGTTCTTTATCAACTATTGCGTTATGAAAACCAAAATCAGATGGAGAAAGACATCTATCAAAAAAATGTATTTCTTCATTCGGGTCTAAATCATAATCATCAATAAGCTGCTTCGCATTTAAAAAAACACCATTCCATCCACCCAATAGCTCATTGTCAACAAAAGAAATAGCTTCCCTATCTACCTCAGAAGAACCATTAATCATTTTTAATCTATCAATACGTCTCTTAACAGTATCAAGATGCCCATTAATGCTAAAGCAGGCCTCAGACGCATTTGGAAGTTTCTTGGCTTCTGGAGAATCCTTATGCTTATTAAGTTCAATAAAAAAAGCCAAAGCCTGGTCAACAAATTCTCGGTTCACTTCATCCGGGGTTATCTTGCGCCCTTCTATAAACTGGTATAGGCCTAAGTTATTCTCACAATCACATGCATAAGGCTTATGTAGGCCGCGTAATCCCTTATCCCATGCAAAGTTAGAAAATGAAAACTCATTTCTAAGCCTATCTCTTGGATCTTTAGGGTGTTTAAAATATGCCTTAAGCAAGGCTTTCCCCCAGCCTTTGATATTAACACAAAAAACCCTATTATTTCTCCCTCTTTTTATAGGTATTAAATAAAATTCATCAGATAAGTTGATCTTATTAATAAGTTTATCAACATCTTGTTTAAATTTATCTGAAGTAAAATAATCCTCCCTCATCTTAATTTTCCTGCTATCTCTAACCATGATACAGCATGCTCAAAATCACCCAGATCCTTATACTTATTATTGGAGTCAAAAAGGATCCTGACCACGTTTGAAGGAAAACTTTTCTCAGCCAGGAACTCAGGAAGGTCATCAATAAAATGCGTGCATCCCAGCTCAGAGATGCGCTTGATCTTGTCCTTTTTTGTCAATTCCAGAAATACATCCTCTTTTGATATCCCTGTTTCACCGCAATCATAAAATCCCTTTTCATACAGCCACCTCTTTGCAGATTCATGAAGGTCATACTTTGGGCCTAAAAACGGATAGCGCGTCTTATGGCTTATTATATAAGCCTTGATTCCCTTTTCCCTGCATGTTTTAAAGAAATCCATGACTCCTGGAAAAGGCTCTGCTTCAAGGATGCATGGCCCGTAGATAAAGCCCTGAAGCTCTGTCCATGCATCCTCTTTTCCGGATTTGCGTAAAAAATCCCTAACACCGCTCTTTGTAGGGCTGATACCTTTAGGGACAATACCTTTCTCTATGGCTGTCTTATATATCAATGCATCATAGCTGACGATTGTATTGTCGAAATCAACACCGATTATCATTTCTTATCAGTAAGCTCCATATCCACCAGCGGCCTTATTGCCTTTCCTTCCTCTAAATCATCAATTGCCTTGTTAATATCCTCCAGATTATACTTCTTCATAAGGGGCTTTAGGTTAAGCCTTCCTGACGATATAAGTTCCATGTAATATGGAAAATGCTTATCTGGAACATTATCTCCTCCCCATGTCCCAAAAAGCCTTTTTCCCATATTAAGCTGCCTTGGGTCAATGCAAAGCTTTTCTCCGTAACGTGCATTGCCGATTATAACAGCAGTACCTCCCTGGTTACGGACAGACTCAAGAGCCTGGGCCATAACATCCGGTACGCCGCTGGATTCTACAGCAAAATCAAGGTTAGGGCATATTTTATTGATCTCCATAGCTGGATTTGATTTAGCTGCATTTATTAGGTGTGTTGCACCCATTTCCTTTGCAAGCTTAAACTTCTCTTCATTAATATCAACAGCTATAACCTTGCTGCATCCTGCAATGACAGCCCCTGCAACAGCGCAAAGCCCTATCCCCCCTATGCCGAAAACTGCCAGGCTCTGGCCCTGTGAAGGCCTGGCTACATTAAGCACAGAGCCCAGCCCTGTAGCAGCAGCGCATCCTAGCATAGCAGCCTCTTCCATAGGAATATCCTTATCTATGGCAGTAAGCCTGTTTTCGCTGATGACAGACTGCCTGCTGAATGTTGTTATCCCGCCTGAATTGACTTTATTCTCCCCCCAACCATAGACAGTACCGGGAACATCAGCACCAGAGCCTTTCATCCATGAGAGTATAACCTTATCACCAGGCTTAACCTTAGTGACACCCTCACCTACCTCTCTTACAACCCCGCTTCCTTCATGGCCAAGGCAGTGAGGAAGGTACTTATCCTCTCCTCTGTAACCCCTGCACTCCAGGATCTGTGTATGGCATATCCCGCTGAAAGCTATATCAACAAGCACCTGTCCGGGTTTTAAAGATGGTATCTCAATCTCCAGTAATTCCAATGGTTTCCCTGTTTCAACCAAAACTGCAGCTTTTGTCTTCATTGTTTCACCCCGTAAATATCTAAAATCTTCTTAACAATAGCATCAGGTGTTAATCCTAGTTCATTGCGCGCATATTCATGGTCGCCCGTAGTATCCATAAAAGCATCCGGCGTTCCTATGCGAAGCAGCCTTGCCTTCTGCTCAGGCTGGTCCGCCAGGAATTCAGCAACAGCCCCTCCAAACCCTCCAAGCAGGCTGTGCTCCTCTAACGTAACTACCAGCTTGAACCTGGAGAACGCCTCTGAAAGCAGGTCCTTATCAAGCGGTTTTACTGTATGGAAACTGACAACCTTAGCAGATACCCCTTTCTTCTCAAGCACCTCCCCGGCTTTAACAGCTACAGGAAGTATGTTCCCGCATCCTAAAAGGCAGACATCATCACCTTCTTTGACTGTAATTCCCCTGCCGATCTTAAAATCCGGAATCTTCTTATGCACCAATGGCTCCCGCTTCTTGCCCAGGCGTATATAGACAGGCCCGCTATGGCCTAAAGCTGCCTTAAGCGCAGCCTTCACCTCATACGCATCCCCAGGGCAGATCACTGTCATGTTTGGAAGAGCGCGCAATATTGCTATATCCTCACATGAATGGTGCGTAGGTCCGCATACAGCATAGCAAAGCCCGCTTCCAACACCTACAATGACAACAGGAAGGTTATGGTAGCACAGGTCATTCCTTATCTGCTCAAAGCACCTCATCGTTATAAAAGGTGTTATCGTATAGGCAACAGGCCTAAGCCCTGTAAGCGCCATCCCTGCTGCCACGCCCATCATATTCTGTTCTGCAACACCGCAGTTAAGGAACCTGTCAGGAAAAAGCTCCTTGTATCTGTCAAAAAGCCTGTTTCCTATATCCCCTGAAAGCACAAAGATATTCTTATTCTCTTTCGCTAATTCCACAAGCTCTTCAGCAAATGCATTTCTCATAATCCCAGCTCTGTTCTTGCTTTCTTAACCTCTTCCTCTGTAGGAATCCTGTAATGCCAGTTATTGTCATCCTCCATAAAAGAAACCCCCTTCCCTTTGACAGTATGCGCAATGATCACAACCGGCTTCTCATTATTCTCAGGAACGTTCTTCAGCGCCTCTATGATGGCGCTTAAGTCATGCCCGTCAACCTCGTGACAGCTCCACCCAAACGACTCCCATTTCTGCTTTAGGGGCTCAAGAGCCAGGATCTCCCTGCTTCTTCCTGTAGCCTGCCATTTGTTATAGTCTATTATTCCAATGACATTCCCCAATTTTTTTGAAGAGGCCAGCATTGCCGCCTCCCAGACAGACCCCTCATTGCACTCCCCGTCGCTCATAAGTACAAAAACCCTTAAGCTATTTTTTTTAAGCCTTCCTGTAAGAGCCATGCCGACCCCTATAGGCAGCCCGTGCCCCAAAGAGCCTGTAGCAACCTCGATGCCCGGCATGTAGGGCCCTGGATGCTCTGCAAGGCAGCTCCCGTTTTTTGCATAGCTTTCAAGGTCTTCCAACGGAAAGAATCCCTTATAGGCAAGTACTGCATAAAGTGCTGATGCTGCATGGCCCTTGCTCAGTATAAACCTGTCCCTGTTTGGATAATCCGAATTGCCGGGATCAACAGACAGGATATCAAAATAAAGTGCTGTCAGGATGTCAACACAAGAAAGCGCAGAGCCAAGATGGGGTGCCTTACCATTGTATGACATCTCAACAATCTTCCCCCTTATCTGGTTGGTAAGTTTCTTCAGCTCTGCAATTCCCAGGCCGTTCATTTTAGGTTTATCTCTTTCATCCTTTTGATATTATAATAAAGAGGGTTCTCCAGGCCATCGACGATAAGCCCCTTATTATATGCATCGACAAGGCTTCTGACAGCATCCTCAATGCTGTACCTGCATTCAAACCCAAGAGCCCTTTTCATCTTCTCTGTGCTTACATGATATGACCTTGGGTCATTGCTGGGAGTGACCTCAAACCCGATAGAATCATCCCCTATTGTTTTCTTCACTATCTCTGCGATCTCCCTTATTGTCTTATTGGCATAAGAGACATTAAATGCATGCCCATGGATCTTTTCCTTAGGCAGCTCAAGCATCAGCTCATAAAACCTTACCATATCCTTTATGTTAAGGGCAGGCCTCATCTGCGAGCCTCCAAAGATCTTTATCTTCTTATTGATTAAGGCATTAATAGTAAGGATATTGACAGAAAGGTCAAGCCTAAGCCTGGGGGAATAGCCGCATAATGTAGCCGGCCTTACAAAAACATAGCTCATATCCCCCACATCAGTATCCTGCAGAAGCCTCTCGCATTCGATCTTGTATTTGGCATAATCTGTTATAGGCTCTGCCTCAGTATCCTCGGTAACATCCATGCCTATTGGCTTCACCCCGTACTGGCTTGTAGAGCTTGCAACAATAAGCCTCTTGACAGAATTAAGCCTGCATGCATCTATGACATTCCTGAAGGCGTCAAAATTGATAGATTTTCCAAGTTCAGGATTGAGGTCAAAGCTGGGGTCATTGGATATGCATGCAAGATGTATAAAAGCGTCTGCGCCCTTAGAAGACCCTATCAGTTTATTTCTGTCCCGTATGTCCCCTTTTATCTGCTTTAGGTTGGGGTGCGGCCTAAGTACATCGCCGTAGATAAACAGGTCATAGGCAATGATCTTATGCCCTTTTTCCAGAAGAGCAGGTACAAGAAGGCTTCCTGCATAGCCTGCTCCTCCTGTTATAAATACAGTCTCAAAATTCATGTTACTCTCCAGATAAGGGTTTATGAAAAGTAAAAACATATCTTTTACTAGCACCCTATAAAGTCCGATCTCCCTTTTGGGTAATATGCAGGCCTAACCTTTTCTTAGTTCCTGAATCATCTCAGGGACAACCTTAAACAAGTCATCTGCAATGCCGTAATCAGCTACCTGGAATATCGGGGCGCCTGAATCCCTGTTTACTGCTATGATTAAATCAGAATTCTGCATGCCTGCCTGATGCTGTATGGCGCCTGAAATGCCTATCGCGATATATAACCTTGGCCTTACTGTCTTGCCGGTCTGGCCAACCTGGTGGTCTTTTTCCACCCATCCCGAGTCAACAGCTGCCCTTGAGGCTCCAACCTCTGCATTGAGCAGTTTGGCAAGCTCTTCTATCAACTTAAAGTTATCTTTATTTCCCAGACCCCTTCCCCCGGATACAATGATCTCAGCTTCTTCGAGGTTAACCTTTTTTTTGGCCTTTTTTATCACTTCAATGACCTTAACAAACCTGTCTTTTTCTGAGATGCCAGGATCTGCATTGACTACATCCCCTTTTCTACTGTCATCCCTCTCGTTCATCTTCATTACACCAGGCCTTACTGTTGACATCTGTGGCCTGTGCTTTTTGCATATGATCTGCGCCATCAGGTTGCCTCCAAAAGCAGGCCTTGTCTGCAACAGCAGGCCATCTTCGGTTATGTCCAATCCGGTACAATCAGCTGTTAACCCTGTATTTATCCTTTGCGCAATCCTGGGAGCCAAATCCCTTCCAATATGCGTTGCCCCATAGATAACTATCTGTGGCTTGGTCTTTTCTATATGGGCTGAAAGGACTTTTGTGTATAAGTCTGTCTGATAATTCTTTAATAGTGGGGACTGGAGCAGATAAACCTTGTCAGCTCCGTAAGCTATCAGCTCTTTGCTTAATCCTTCATCCTTGTCGGTTAATAATGCTACAGCTGTTTGGGCATTTAATTTTTCCGCAAGTTCTTTTGCCTTTCCAATAAGCTCAAAAACAACCCTTGCTATCCTGCCATCCCTTTGCTCTGCAAATACCAGGACATCTTCTGTGGCCTTTTTCTTTACCTCTTTTTTTTCCTCTTTGAGGACTTCTAAATAGCCATTGTCAATCGCCTGCTGGACCTCAGGCATATCAGGTATGTCTTCAAAATCATTTCCCCGAATTAATACTATACCCCCTAGATTAAGCTGCGTTTCCGGGCAGTTCATAGAGATTTTAACCTTTACCATCAGAATGCACCTACAAGCTCTTTTTCCTTCAGGATAGAGACAACCTTGCATGCAACCTCTTTTGCTGATCCTTTTAAGAGCTGCCCGCCTCCTTTCGGAGAGGGGGTAAATGATTTTTTTACAGAGGTAGGGGAGTTTAACAGGCCTATCTTTGACTTATTTACCTTAGCAGCGTCTGCGCTAAGCACCTTGACATCCTTATTCCTGTAAGCATCCCTTATCCCTTTAAGAGAAGGATACTTCATTTCATTGATATCTGAAATGCAGGTGATTAGGCAAGGTAGCTTAGACTCGATGACCTCATAGCCTTCCTCCATCTGCCTTTCTGCTTTTACCTTATCCTTTTCAAGAGTGATATTCTGGGCATAGGTTATCTGGGGAACCTTCAAAAATTCGGCTACCTGGGGGCCAACCTGGGCAGTATCGCCGTCAATTGCCTGCCTGCCAAAAAGCAGAAGGTCATAGTTTCCTATAGATTTTATCGCCCCGCCTATAGCGTTAGCAGTCGCCCATGTGTCTGAGCCGGCAAATGCCCGGTCGCATAATAAGATGGCTTCGTCTGCTCCTAAAGCCAATGCTTCCCTTAATACCTCTTCTGCCTGCGGCGGACCCATAGAAAGGGCAGTTAGCTTTCCTTTATGCTTATCCCTTATCTTAACAGCTTCTATAAGGGCATGCTTATCATCAGGATTCATGATTGAAGGGACGCCTTCCCTCACCAGGGTCCCTGTTCTTTGGTCTATCTTAACCTCGTTGGTGTCAGGTACCTGTTTTATGCAGACTATAATGTTCATTTTAAGATTATTTTCCTTGAGCAATCTTTTATATTTTAGTTGTGCACCAAACACATCATATGTCGGGGTGGGCACATCAACTTTAGTTGTGTACTAGTGGGGAGGATAAGAGTTTTTAAGCGAAGCTTAAAAACCTCTGCCTAATAATTCTGCTGCTATCACTAGTCTCTGGATTTCACTTGTTCCCTCGTATATTTCGGTAATCTTGGCATCCCTGTAAAACCTCTCAAGAGGGTAGTCTTTTGTGTAACCATAGCCGCCGTGGATCTGCAACGCTTTTCTTGTAACCTCCATGGCAACGTCTGAGCCGTAGAGCTTGGCCATAGCAGCCTCTCTGACATACCTTCTTCCCTTGTCTTTGGTGTCTGCCGCCCTGTAGCATAAAAGCCTTGCAGCATCTATCCTTGTGGCCATATCTGCCAGCATGAACTGAAGGGCCTGGAACTTATGAAGCTTTCTTCCGAACTGCTCCCTTTCCTGGACATATTTCAATGCCTCGTTGAAAGCAGCCTGGGCAATGCCAACTCCCTGGACGCCGATGCCTATCCTTCCTGAATTGAAGACGCTCATGGCAATCTTAAAGCCTTCCCCTTCTACACCTCCAATAAGGTTTTCCTTTGGAATGATCATATCGCTAAAAACCAGCTCCTGGGTGTTTGAGCCTCTTAGGCCTAATTTATCCTCTTTCTTGCCAAGGCTGAAGCCTTTGGCTTTTTTTGTCTCAACAGCAAATATGCTTAAGCCATGATGCCTCTTGCCCTTGTCAGTCGTGGCAACTATATTAATAAGGTCGGCTGTTCCGCCGTTGGTGATAAATACCTTATTTCCGTTGATTATATAATCATCCTTATCCCTTACTGCTGTTGTCTGGACATTGACAGCATCGCTTCCCGCATTAGGCTCTGTAAGGGCAAATGCGCCAAGATACTCTCCAGAGGCTAATTTCGGAAGGAACCTTTTTTTCTGGTCTTCAGTGCCAAAATTGACAATAGGGTGGCAGGCAAGGCTGGCATGAGCTCCCATTGTAACAGAGGTTGCACTACAGGCTCTGCTTACCTCCTCCATTATTATCGTCTGGGAAACATTGTCAAGCTCTGCCCCTCCATACTTCTGGGGAATGGTCATGCCCATAACACCTAATTCTGCTAATTTCCTTATCTGCTCTTCAGGGAATTTCTCTTCCTTGTCTGACTCCTCTGCATAGGGCTTTATCTCAGAGTCTGCAAACTCTGTAATCATCTTCTTTATTGCTAATTGTTCGGGTGTAAAGTCGAAATTCATGACAATATAGGGGAATTTTTGGCTGTTTATAAAGATTACTTTTGTTTTAACTCCTCCACCTTTCCATAAGCTTTTTAAATAGGGATATAATCCTGTACCCTAATACCTGGGTTTTAACTGGCTAGAGTTAAAACAAATATGTGCTTAGGTTATAAAAAAGCGCAGTGTTGATTTAATGGAGGAAAAGAAAATGGAAGAACAGCAGCAGTTTTTAGTTCCGCAGGACCAATACCTGAAATCAGGGATACACATAGGGACCAAATTCAAGACAAGATACATGGAACAGTTTATCTACAAGACAAGGCCTGACGGATTGAGCATCCTGAACCTGAGCAAGATAGATGAGAGGATAAGGATTGCGGCTAATTTTCTTTCCCAGTATGCCCCTGAAGACATCATGGTTGCCAGCAGAAGGGAGAATGCATGGAAATCTGTAAAGGCTTTCGGCAAAGCAACAGGGATTAAGGTCATAACAGGGAGGTATCCTCCTGGGATGCTGACCAACCCTTCACTTGAGATTTACAATGAGTCAAGGCTTTTGCTTGCGACAGACTCCTGGCCGGACAGAAATGCAATAATTGACGCTAATAAGGTAGGCATCCCTGTTGTTTCATTATGCGATACAAACAACCAGTCAAACAACATAGACCTGGTTGTGCCATGCAACAACAAAGGAAAGAAAAGCTTAGGTTTATTCTTTTATATCCTTGCCAGAGAGTACCTTAAAAAGAGAGGAATAATAAAGAAAGACAGCGAATTCAAGGAAAACATTGAGGATTTTACTGAGGAATAATCCTCAAACCCTTTTTTTATTTTTAACAATAAAAGAGCACTATTGGTTTTTTCATATTAGGGTTATAAGGTCCTTTATCGCTTTCTTAAGGTCTTTCTCCTCATACAATACCTTATATACCTGGGTAGTTAAGGGGATATCTATATTCTCTTTTTTTGCAAGATCATAAACAGATTTAGCAGTCTTAACCCCTTCTGCCACCATGCCATGCATCTCTTTTTTAATCTCTTCATAATTTTTTCCTTCTGCTATTTTTTCCCCGACAAACCTATTTCGGGAATGCCTTGAGGTACAGGTGGCTATCAGGTCTCCAACTCCAGCCAGGCCATAGAATGTAGCCCTTTTTGCCTTGAAAAACCTACCGACCCTGCTCATCTCAGTAAGGCCTAATGTAATTATGGATGCCTTGGCATTATCGCCTAATTTTAAGGCATCACAAACACCTACTGCGATAGCTGTTATATTCTTTATTGCTCCGCAGATCTCTATTCCTGCAATATCGTCATGGATATAAACCTTGAAATAGGATGTTTCCAAAACCTCTTTTATTTTTGGCAGGATATCCAGATGCCTGGAGGCTATTACAGTTGCTGTCGGTATCTCTTTGCTTACTTCCTCTGCATGATTGGGGCCTGATAATGCAACTACCTTATTGTTCAATTCCTCTTCAAGAATCTCGGACATCCTCTTAAATGTTATATCCTCCAACCCTTTTGTAACAGAGACTATTAATGTTTTTTTATCGATATATTTTGCTATCTCTTTTGCCATGTTCCTGAGGAATGAAGAGGGGATTGCAGTTATTATCACATCCTTATTTTCAACAGCCTCTTTTAAATCTGAAGTTGCTGTCATACTATCGGATAATTTAACTCCTTGGAGAAATCTGGAGTTTTCTTTTTTATTTTTTATTTCCTCAACTACATCCTTTTCATAGGCCCATAATCTTATACTATAGCCCTTTTTAGCCAATAAATTAGCCAAGGTTGTTCCCCAGCTTCCTGCCCCGATTACAGCTATTTTCATTCTAGTCAAGCCCGTATTTTTTATGTGCTAACAATATGGGTACTCCTTATTTACCAGTCCTGCAATACCCTGCATAATTAATTTAGTGGCCTCATTTAAAACCTTTTTGTTATCTTCCCTGCCATAGTATCTTTTCAGGTAAATTGGCTTGCCTATCCTTATTTTTATAACCCTTTTAAGTTTTGGAAACCTTTTTCCCTTTGGCAGTACATCCCTTGAGCCGATTATGCCGATAGGAAGCACAGGCGCCTTAGCAGCTATTGCCAGCCTTGCAGCCCCTACCCTGCCTTTTTGCAGCTCTCCATCAGGGCTCCTGTGCCCTTCAGGATAGATGCATACTGGCTCGTCCTTATTAAGGTAATAAAGGGCCTTCCTAAACGCCTTTTCATTCACCTTTTTCCTGTCCCTGGTCTTATGAACCTCTACAGGAATGGATTTATGGTGATTCAGATACCATCTGAATAAAGGGCTCTTAAAATAGCTGCTATTAACATACATATGAAGTTCCTTGTCTAGATGCAGTACAATTATACTGGGAACAACCCAGTCATCAAAAAAACTCTGGTGGTTTGGGGCAGCAACAAACCTGCCGTCTTTTGGGATATTATCTATCCCTCTTATTTCCCTAATCCAGAGTAATTTCAATAAAGGAGGTATTGTAAGCTCTTGTATTGGATGTAGCATAACCTGGAAAAGATAGGTATTCAATTATAAAACTTACTCTTTTTTATTATACAAACTTTTCGACCCCCGACAATCTCAAAATATAAATCTTAGGATGAAACCAACCAAACCAAAAGATATAAAAACAGCTTAATATTCTGCAGGGTAGGATGAGGGTGCTGGTTACAGGCGGTGCAGGCCTTATCGGCTCTGCCTGCTGCAAATTTTTTGCTGAAAAAGGACATGATGTTGTCAGCGTAGATAACAATACAAGGAAAGATATCTTTGGCGACGAAGCAGATGTTCTTGTTAACGTTGAGGAAGAGAAGCTTAAGGAGAAGGTTGAGTTCATACAGGCAGACATAAGGGATAAGGATGTTATGTCAGGGATAATAAAAAAAGCAGACGCCATTGTCCATCTGGCAGCCCAGCCGTCCCACCCTAAAAGCCTGGAGATCCCTATGGAGGATTTTCAGATCAATGCCTTCGGAACCCTGCAGCTTCTTGAACTTACCAGGCAGCTCAACCCTGAGATACCTTTTGCATTCATGTCGACCAATAAGGTCTACGGCGATTACCCCAATTATTTCAATTATAAGGTTATAGGGAAGAGATATGAAAATCTGGCTCTCCACAGTTTTGATGAGACCCTGCCTATAGACAGGTGCGGTCATACCCCCTTTGGGGTTTCCAAGGTCGCAGCAGACCTGTACACCCAGGAATACGGTGTAAATTATGGCATGAAGACAGCTTCCTTCAGGGGCGGGTGCCTGACAGGCAAGAACTCCAGGGCTGTAGAGATGCACGGCTACCTCCCTTATATAATCAAATGCGCATTGCTTAAGAAGAGATACGTTGTCTATGGAAGCGGCTATAGGGTAAGGGACCAGATACACAGCTCAGACGTTGCCTCTGCCATCTATGAGTTCATAAAAAAGCCAAAGCCCAACCAGCTGGGATTGTACGGCCAGCCCTATAATCTTGGCGGCCAAAGGCAGAATTCCCTGTCTATCTTCGAGACTATAGATGCGGTAAAGGCCAAAACATCCCTTCTGCTTGATTGGGAAGAAGGAAAAGAGAGGGAATCTGACCATATCTGGTGGATCTCAAACATGTCGAAATTCAGGAAAGATTATCCATCCTGGGAGATGAAAAAGGATCTTGACTTTATCTTTAATGAGATTATTGGCTATTACATTCAGAAGTTTAATCTTGATATTGAATTAGAAGAAAAAGACTATTTCCAGAGATGTATCGGAAAGAGGGCTTGAAAGTGATAGGTTTAAGCATAATCATTCCCTGTCTTAATGAAGAGGGCAATATAAGGAAATGTATCGAACGGATACCAAAGATGCCTTATAGTGCTGAAGTGATAGTAGTGGATGATGGAAGTAAAGATAAAACCTCCCAAACCGCAAGAAATACAAAAAACCCCAATCTTAAAAAAATAAAGGTAGTAAGCTACAAGAATAACCGTGGCAAGGGTTATGCCTTCAGGAAAGGATTAGAGCATGCAGAAGGGCAGGTAGTGATAATCCTCGATGCTGACATGACCTCTCCTCCTGAGGAGATTCCCCTGATAACAGGTCCTATATTCGCAGGAAAGGCTGATTTTGTCAATGGCTCCCGGCTTTTCTACCCCATGGAAAAAGGTGCGATGAAATGGCTCCATATACCTGGAAACCGTATTTTTGCATTAATAATCTCCCTGATAATAGGGAAATATCTTACAGACACATTATGTGGTTTTAAGGCCTTTAAAAGGCAACTTATTCCAGTGCAGGAACTAAAGGAAAACAGCTGGATGGACTTTGAGCTCCTTATAAAAGCAAAGAGGAATAATCTTAGGATAGCAGAAGTTCCCATCCATTACAAGGCAAGAAAGGCAGGCCTTTCAAAGATGAGGACATTCAAGCACGGCTACAACATGTTCATGATGCTTTTAAAAGCTATACAGAAAAATGAAGCATGATAAGGCAGTTTTGATAAGGCCATTTCCTTCTTTTGCAAAAGGTATCAATGAAGCTACAAATTATCCTCCGCTCGGGTTGGCGTACATAGCCTCTTTCCTGGAATCCACAGGGGTTAAATGCAGGATAATAGACGCTAACCTGCTTAGGTTGAGCCATAAGGACATATTAAAATCAGTAGAAAGTTTTGACCCTTCCATTATAGGGATAACCTCTAATATCGCCTTTGCAAGAGATGCTAACCTATTATCAGCATTCCTGAAAAAAAGGACAGGCAGGTTCATAGTTCTTGGAGGCCCTTTTGCTTCCTCTATGCCAAAAAAGACCCTTGAGGAGTCAGAAGCCGACTGTGTCATCAGGGGCGAGGGCGAGTTGGTGATTCGGAATATCATTAAGCACAAGCTCAACCTTAAAAATGTTAAAGGCATAAGCTACCTTAAGGAAGGAAAGCTGATAAACAATCCGAGAGAAGAGCTTATTGATAACCTGGATAATCTTCCTTTTCCCTCTTATGACCTTCTCCCTGGTCTGGACCTTTACAGGAGCAGGTCAAGGTCGCACCCTGTTGCCCCCCTCCTTACCAGCAGGGGCTGCCCATGTCAGTGTGTTTACTGCAGCAA
>JAHWHQ010000117.1 GCA_019323195.1 Candidatus Woesearchaeota archaeon
GCTAAACAAGAAAATTTCATAATCATATTGAAAATCAATCGGATTTTCAAATTCTCAAATTTACTTAAATTTGAGACATTAAATTTGTGAAATTTTCTCTAGTTCATAAAGTTAAAAACTTCGTTTTTATACTTTATGAACAACGCCAAAATTTTGTTACACAAAATTTAATTGACCCCCCTTGTCAGTGTACTGCTAATTCGAAATAAAGGCTCATAAATTGATGCCATCACATTTTTGGATGAAGCAGGTGACATAGAAAAACTTATAAACAAAATGTGAGTTCTTTAAAGCTAAGCCCCAGTAGCTTAGTAGGTTTTTTCTTATGACAGCATAAGAAAACTATAGAGAGCGCATGACTGTTAATCATGAGGTCATCAGTTCGAGTCTGATCTGGGGCGCTTTTCTTTATTTTAAGGGTATTTTAAGGACTATCTGCCAAACCCTGAAATGATACTACAGAAATCCCCTATTTCCTCGATAGGTATGCTGATGGAGCTTTCGAACTGCCATTGGCCTTTAACCTGCTTCTTCTTTTTTATCAGCAGGAACCTTTCTTTCTCTGTTTCTATTAGGTCAAACCATATAATCTTATCCCTAAACCTTAATTTATCTGATTTAAGGGTTTGATATATATAAGGGTAATAAACCCTGACAGGACCATGCTCTTTTACATAGATCTCGTTTTCCCTTACTAATACCTGCAGATGCTTTTCCAGCGTTTTCCTGCTTATCTTCAATTCTTTCTGGATGTCAGTAGTTGTCAATCCCTTAGTGTTCTTTTTAAGAAAATCCAGAACTTTATCATGCGCTTCTCTTTCCTTGTCAAAGGGGCTTAGGTTTGGCATATATATACTGGAGTATAGAAACCTTTATATATATGTTTTGGTACTAAGACTGATATACTAATTAAAAGCGGGCAAAACCTGCTTAACAGCCATGCTGAAGGTTTTGCCTTACCTTTTGATTGTACCTCGATTGAAACAAAATCCGAACAGGAAAGAGGTGAGTTGGGATGAAAAGAATATATGAAAGAATAAAGGATATACTTGAGGATGCAAGGGATAATGCATATAGGGCAGTTAATTCTGCAATGGTTTTTGAGAGAATTGATTTTAAGAGGTTGTTAAGATGATGCTTAGAGAGGTTGCTACGTCGGAGAGGCCGAGGGAAAGGATGAGAAGCTTTGGTGTGGGCAGCCTGTCAGATGCTGAGCTCCTTGCTGTGCTGTTGCAGAACGGATGCTTTGGGGAAAATGTGATAGACCTTTCACACAGGCTGATAGCATCTTACGGTCTTGAATCCTTGAGCAGCTTAAGCCTTAATGAGCTGATGCAGCTTAAGGGGATAGGGATGGCAAAGGCGTGCAAAATAAGAGCGGCATTTGAGCTGGCAAACAGGGTCAGCTCTGGAAAGATCATAGGGAAAGAGATAACCTCTGCAAGGGATGTCTTCAGATACTTTTCCCCTAAGATGGGGGAGCTTAAAAAAGAGCATTTCTGCGCCTTGCTGCTTGATTCGAAGAACAGGGTAATAAAGGAAGAAATCATCTCAATCGGAACCCTTAATTCCAGCCTTGTTCATCCAAGGGAGGTTTTCAAGGAGGCTATAAGGAACTCGGCTAATGCAATCATACTGGTGCACAACCACCCAAGCGGGGACTGCAAGCCATCAAGCGATGATTCAGAGATATTTGCAAGGCTGGCAGAGGCAGGAGACATGCTCAATATAAAGGTACTGGACCAGGTGATAATAGCAAGAAACTGCTATTGGAGCTGGAAGGAAAAAAGGGAGTTATAATTGCGAAAACATTATTGATTAGCCTTGAAGAAAATATGGGCCCGCGGACTATTGCTCACTTGGTTCGCAATAAATCTAAGAAATACCGCCTCGTTTGTCATTTATTTTCCAGCCTTTTTACCTTTTCTGACTCTTTGAGATAATTATCTCTGCTTATTACTCTTTTTTTTGTCTTTCTCTCAAGGTTAAGCCTTGCTTTCCTTGCAATAGTGCCCCCTTCCCTGGAAGCCTTAGTATGCTCTTCAAAAGAGCTAGGATCCCTTACCTTCTCAATCTCTGATGTTGATGCTTCTCCCAGCATGGTAAATATCAGCTCCAGGTCAGTCATATGGTCCCTTAGGTTCTCTTTTTTAAGCCCTTTGAGATCCTTGTATTGTGAAGGGGTTATCCCAAATGATGCTTTTGAGATCTCTGCAGTCAAAATGGCAAAATCTCCCTCTTCCTCAACACCCCTTTTTCTCCATTCGTCTGTCAGGTCCTGCCTTACTGCAATACCTCTTAACCGTTTATCTATCCAGGACTTAGAATAGCCTTTCTGCTCATAAATCTGCTTCATACGCTCCTGTGCAAGTTCTGGATCCTCTATTTCCTGAACCCTCTCATAGCCTACTTTTGCAAGCCATCTTTTGAAGGGTTCTGCTTTTTTTGAGGGTATTGACTGGACAATCCTGAACATAGACTCTGTATTTGCGCAGTCAGTTTGATAATATTTTCCATCTACAGCCTTTAATTTCAGTTGTACCCAAATTGGGGACAACTCAAGTGCTTTAAATTCCCTGTCTTTAACCTTTCCCCAATACTGCCTTGGAGTAGTGCTGTCTGTTAAGGCTGCAACGGCATCAACTACAGAAAAATACCACTCTTTATTATGCCAGATTTTCCTTATTTTCCTATTCTGAAAAACCGCAAGTTTACCCTCTTTTTTCATCTTAGGTATAGTAATGCATATATCTTTTTATAATTTTTGAAAAAAAGGGTTTTGGCTGTAAATGAGAATCTATACGTAAATAAAGATGGTTTGTAGATAAATAGAGAAAAAGATTACATGAGTGTTTTGTTCACACAAATTATTGATAGAAATATGAGAGCTAGTCCTACAGTAAACACAATGAGTCTAGCTAAGATGAACTTCCAATTTTGTTTTATATTTGTAATACTCTTGGCTGGTTTTGTACACCACTTAAACTTAAATTTATTTGAATAACAAAACACAATTTCTGGGTTAAGAAACATAAGTAGATAACCACACATAAATAAAAAAACTAAATGCCCATTCGGAAAGACATTATTTAATTTCATTGTTGAATAAAGTTGGTGAAAAGAAAGGTATCTTATCTTAAGAACATCTAACATTAGTATGAATAAAAATAAGATTATATTAAAATAAATAAAGCGAAATACTAAAAAAGCATTCCTCCCTGCGCTTTTCATATTTTCCAATAACCTTTCATATAACAATATGTAAAAGAATTTTGTTAAGAAGGCAGGATTTGTGTTATTGAACAAGCATACTGAAAATATCACTAATAATATGTAACCAACAGGAGCTACTAGAAAATAAGGTAATATCATTTCCCCTCCTTCAACTTCTTTCTGAATTCTTCTATCTCAGATTCTTTGACTTCTGGAAATACTAAAATGATATGATTACAGGATTTACAACTAAATCTAGGAGGGATACCTGTGGCAAAAGCAGCATAGAAGGTAGGATCTATATTTATATCTGTACCCCCACACTTAGGGCAGATTTTTATGTAGTTTTCTTTTTTCTTTTTCATTTTTTCTTATGGTTTAGGAATAATAATTCCCAAGCTTACGAGTATCATAGCGATTCCTAGCCCTATTAAACCAATAACAGGACCTAACAATGCATACCAACCACCAAATCTCATAAATCGGTCTTTTCTAAGTTCTTCACTAGCATTACGGCTAAAAAATCTAAAAATCTTTTCTCTGATTATGAGAATATAACTTCCTAGGAGTATCCACGCAATACCTCCGAAAAACAATGATGCTTTTCCCCAATTTACCATAGTATCTTCTTAAATAACCAATCTATAAAAAGTTTGCTGAAGATCCACCTATAAATTAGAAAAATATGGGCCCGCGGAGGTTCCCACGTAAGGGCTTCGCCCGATACACCCCTATGGACTATTGCTCACGTAGTTCGCAATAGCCCTACGCAATGTACTGTAGGAGTAATAATTGCGAAAACATTATTGATTGGATTTAAAGAAAAATGGGCCCGCGGAGATTCCCA
>JAHWHQ010000118.1 GCA_019323195.1 Candidatus Woesearchaeota archaeon
CATGCTCAATGTCGGCAACCCTGAGCAGGCCCTGGAATTCTCCTTCATCCCCAACCAGGGCGTCGGCCTGGCAAGGGAGGAGTTCATAATCAACGAATACATCAAGATCCATCCAAAGGCATTGATACATTTCAACCTGGTAAAAGACCGCAAGGTAAAGGACAGGATAGAGGAGCTGACCGTAGGCTACAAGGACAAGAGGCAGTTCTTCATCGACAAGCTGGCCTACGGCGTAGGCATGATAGGAGCAGCCTTCTACCCCAAGGATGTCATCGTAAGGATGAGCGACTTCAAGAGCAACGAATACGCCAACCTCATAGGAGGCCATATCTTCGAGCCCATAGAGCACAACCCCATGATAGGGTGGAGGGGCGCCTCAAGGTACTATTCAGAGAACTATAAGGAGGCCTTTGCCCTGGAATGCAAAGCCATGAGAAAGGTAAGGGAAGAGATGGGCCTTGCCAATGTCAAGCTCATGATACCTTTCTGCAGGACTGTAAAGGAAGGCAGGATGGTCCTTAAAGAGATGGAAAAGAACGGCCTTAAGAGGGGTAAGAACGGATTAGAGGTATATGTGATGTGCGAGATACCCTCTAATGTCATCCTTGCAGACGAGTTCTCCAAGATATTTGACGGCTTTTCCATAGGCACCAATGACCTTACACAATTAACCTTGGGGCTGGACCGCGACAGCGAACTGGTAAGCCATGTCTATGACGAAAGGAACGATGCAGTAAAAGCCCTGGTAGCCTCTGTAATACACAAGGCCAAGGCAAACAGGAAAAAGATAGGGATCTGCGGCGAAGCAGCATCCCTGCCGGAGTTCGCCCAATTCCTGGTAGAATGCGGCATAGATTCAGTATCTGTCGTCCCTGACGCTGCCATCAAGACATCTCTGGTAATACTTAACACAGAGAAGAAGCTAAGGAAAAAAGCCTGACCTAGTCCATGTTCCTGAGTTTTTCTCCTATTATTTTAAAGGCATATAAGCCTTCTGGGCAGCATAATCCCTTTCTACCCTCTTTTCAGTTACAGGAGGGCAAAAAACCAAAAGGCTTATATACTTCTTAATGTTACATATATTTATTAAGATTAAATATATCAACAAAGATGGTAGAACCGATCATCCCAAAAAAGAGGTTTTTAACAGAAAAAGGCAACCTGATCGAATTTGTGGCATGGAAAGTTCCAAAATCAGGAAATTATCCAGAAGGTGTAAAATATTCATTTGTTTTTGTTTTTAATGAAAAAAGGGCGATAGCTTATGATAACTTCAATAATGAAGGACACCATAAACATCATCTTGGAAAAAAGATACCATATAAATTTATTAGCCTCATAGAAACAAGAAAAATGTTTATAAGGGATGTTGAAAAATTTGAAAAGAGCAACAAAAGGTGGTAAACATGAGATTAAAAAAAATCAAAGTATTAATTGAGACAAAAGAAAACTTCCTTAGAGAGCTGGATAAGGAACTAAACGAAATTGAAAAGGGCAGAAAGAGAACTTTTGAAAGGGATACAATAAGTTTTCAGTCCATAGACCAATTTAGAAAGTTTATGACCCCAAAAAGGCTGCAGTTATTAAGAGCTATAAGGCATCTAAAGCCGAAATCCATCTATGGGCTTGCACATTATTTAAATAGGACGCCTGAAAATGTAAATACAGACATAAGATTCCTTGAAAAGCTTGGATTTATAGAAACACATAAGATAAAGGATGTAAGGGATAAGATAATCCCTAAAGTAAAGTTTGACAAGATTAACATTGAAATTACAGTCTGATTGAGCATCATAAAAAAACAAAAACCCTCACCCCAAAACAACAATCTTCCTGGTAAGGCTCCCATGGATGAACTGTGAGAACTCTTTATCTATCCTAAACCCTGCCTTTTTGAGCAGCTTTCTATAATTGACGTAATGCGGGAAAACAACGACAGCCCTCTTCCTCACGATCCTTTTAAGGTTGACAAGAAAGCCAAGGTAAAATCCTTCTAAGCTCCTGACCTTCTTTTTCCTGTCTGTCTGCTTAAGCGATATCTTCCTGTTTTCCCTGCCCTCCTTGACCCATATCGATGTGTTAAGCCCGTATGGCAGGTCAGTGACGATATAATCATATTTCTTCCTTATCTTCAGCGCATCATCATTGATAAGCCTATAACCCTTGATCTTATAATGCTCCAGGTTGATTCTTGCCCTATCAATCATTTCCTTGTAAAGGTCATAGCCTACTATCTTTAATCCGATCAATCCTGCCTCTATCAGGATGCCTCCTGCCCCGCAGAACGGGTCGACAACCTCCTTCCTTGCACCTGAAAGGTTGATCAAAGCCCTTGCCAGCTTAGGGTTAAGCGAGGTAGGGTGCAGCTCAGGCCTCTTATGCGCCTTCCTTGACTCAAATTTCTGCTTAAGCTCCTTCACCAGCCTGGCTGCATAGATCCTTTTCCTGCAGATAAAAAAATCTATCCCTGTCTTAGGCCTGGTAAGGTTAACCCTTGGCCTCTTAAGTTTCCTCCAGATATGTGATGCTATCTCTTTCTCCTTAAGCCCGTTTTCAATGGAATTATCAAGCTCATATTTCCTAACGCAGAAGTCCTTTTTATATATTGACTGCCAGTCAAACCCATCTGTCTTATCAAGGATATCCTTTTGGCCGGCCTCAAAAAGGGACTGGTATATCCTTTTAGTATAGGCCAGCCTGCCAGCAAGTTCAGCATCATCAAGGTCAAGGAATAGCAGGTTGCCGACTAACCTATGCTCCTTAATGTTAAATAGAGATAAAGCCTCTTCTTTTGCCAGCCTAAGGTCCTCTTTTGACAGCAGAAATATATATCTCATTTCTTGAACTTCTTATATCCCAGGAGGATCAGTATGGTAAGAACAGCACCCAGGATGACAAACCTTCCGAAATCTGCCATATCGCCCCAGTACCTTAATGTCCCGTATATGATGGAAAGGACACCTCCTCCCATTATCCCTGCAGAGACGCTCTCCAGCTGAAGGACTACCCCTCCAAGGATGACAGCGATAAGCCCTGCTATGACAGCTATTATGAAAACGTTCCTGTTATAGACCTCCATGGATTCCCTGTATTTCTTGCTGCACATGTCGCATACATTTGCAACCTGGCAGCCGTCTTCATCCGCCTCATACCTCACAATGCCGTCCTGCCTGTAGCATGAGCTCTCAAAAGCATCGTTTGCCTTCAGCACTGCCTCGCACTTCCCAACATCCCCTTTCTCTATCCTTGCAGGCTCAGGAAACCTCTCCTGGCAGAAATCCTCGTATTGAGGTGATTTGTAGAACGTGCTGATGCCGTAGCCTATGAACAGGACAAGGACTATCGCTATGCTTATGCCGAGTATCGTCCTTTTTAATTTAGATATCTGGAAAGACATAGTAAGTATTAATGTTTTCGAAGTTTATAAAGCTTTTGAAAACAGGATATAATAAGAAGGATATGATGTTTTTAAGGGATTATCTTTGGTAATTGTAATAAACCTTTCGGTTCATCCTCATCTGGATTTTTCACTTCATAAAAATAATGACACAAACTATTTAAATAATCATCACCATCTCTATACCTATGAAAAGGGGAAGGCCTGTTAGGTCAGAGATAAGGCAGAACATAATCGAGATTCTTTTCTTCCTTAAAGAGGGCTATGGCTATGACATCTACAGGCACTACAGGGACATCTTTCCTGCTGTAAGCATGCGGGTCATCTACTACCACCTTAGGAAAGGCGCTGACCTTGGGGAGTTCAGGGTCAACAAGGTAATAAAGGAGAACGGCAATTTCTCCTGGGGCTCAGAGGCTGAGAAGATATACTATTCGCTCGGAAAAGCTGCCCATCCTCTCGGCAATGAAAGGGTCAGGGAGATAATAAGCCTGAGAAAAAGCTTTAAGCAGCTATCCTAAGTTCTGATATGTGTTATCAATAACAACAATGCTTTTAAATAAATCCTAAAGTGGGTATTCTGGATGGCTGAACTGAAAAGAACCCCTTTATATGAAGAGCATGTCAGGCTGGGAGCGAAGATCGTAGACTTCAGCGGCTGGGAGATGCCTGTCTATTATTCCAATGTCATTGAAGAGCATACGACCGTAAGGCAGAAGGCAGGGATCTTTGACATCTGCCACATGGGCGAGTTCCTTGTCCAGGGAAAAGATGCATTTAACATTATCCAGAATATCATAACCAATGACCTAAACAGGCTGGAGGATGGAAAGGCGTTCTATTCCTGCATGTGCCTGGAGGACGGCGGCATAATCGACGACCTTTTTGTCTACAGGTTTAATGAAGATAAGTTCATGATAGTAGTGAACGCAGGCAATGTCGACAAGGACTTCAGATGGATACTGAAGCATAAAGGCTCTTTTGATGCAGAGATAATAAACAGCTCAGACAAGATGTCTAAGATAGACCTGCAGGGCCCTAAGGCAAAGGACATCCTGCAGAAATGCACAGGTTTCAGCCTAGGCAGCCTAAAAAGGTTTCATTTTGTAGAGGATAATATAAATAACATACCCACTATCATATCCAGGACAGGCTATACAGCAGAGGACGGGTTTGAGCTTTATTTTGATGCAGCAAAGGCAGCAGAGGTATGGAACATGCTCCTGGAAGGCGGCAAAGACCTTGGCTTAAGACCCATCGGCCTAGGCGCAAGAGACACCCTAAGGATAGAGGCATGCTACAGCCTGTACGGCCATGAGGCTAATGAAAGGATAAACCCCTTTGAGGCTAACGTAGGGTTTACTGTTAGTTTTGATAAAGGTGATTTTGTAGGGAAGGATGCTTTGTTAAAAGCAAAAGAAAATCTGAAGAGAAAGGTCCTGGCATTTGAGATGCTTGACAGGGCAATCGCGAGGGAAAACTACGAAATCTTTAAAGGCCCTGACAAGATAGGCTTTGTAACATCAGGAACATTCTCACCCACCTTTAAGAAGCCTTTAGGCATGGCCATGCTCAATATCCAAGAAGCCAGAGCAGGAAACATCGTTGACATCAAGATAAGAGACAGCCTGCACAAGGCAAAGGTCCTTGAAAGGCCGATTTATGGGTTTAATGGGTGATGTTGTTGATAGGCGTTGTTGAAAATGTAGGTTAGCAGCCTAAGGTCAAAATCCTATTAAAGTATTCTTTAAGCTGACAAGAGGGGGTCAATTGAAATTTTGTGCAAACAAAATTTATGGCTTTTAGCCACCCCGTCGGGGAACGTCAGCCATCATTTTAAACATTAAGGATTTTGAAGCTGCTAACCCGAAGCGGAGCGAGATTTCCAACAACGCCACAGCCAATAGAAACATTTAAATTCTTCTATTTAATCTTCTTATCCTATGCCAAAGATAGTGATATTAGGCCTTGGAGCAGCAGGCTTCGGGGCAGCATTAGCAGCAAAAAAGCAGGACCGGAAAGCAGAGATAACGATAATAGACGAAAAGGATTTCGACCTGATGCACCAGTGCGGCCTTCCGTTCGCCTTAGAGGGAAGGATAAAGGATTTCTCCGGATTGAAACATTCAATAAGCGCAGACAGGATGGGCATGAAATTACTAAACAACTGCAAAATAAGCAGCATAGATCTCGATAAAAAAACCGTCCACTACACAAAAGAGAATGAAGACAAAAAAATAGGCTATGAAAGGCTGATAATAGCAACAGGCTCCAAACCTTTCATACCTCCCATAAAAACAAGCAACAGGATCTTCGCAGTCCATGACCTTAAAACCACAAAAGAGCTGGATAAGAATATCAAAAAAGGTCAAAAAGCAATAATCATAGGAGCAGGCGCCATCGGCTTAGAGACCGCTGTTGCCCTGAACAAAAAAGGCATGGAGGTAAAGGTGATAGACCTCCTTGACTCCACATTTCCAAAAGCTATCGACAAGGACATCTCATCAATCCTTGAGGAGAAATTAAAAGAAAAAGGCATCAAGCTGGAGTTAGGAAAAAAAGCCGATGAGATAAAGGAAGATGCTGTTGTAGTTGCAGCAGCAGGCGTCAAGCCGAATATTGACTTCTTAGAAAAAGATAATATAAAAGTAAACAAATTCGGGCTGGTGGTAAATAAAAGCATGGAAACCTCTGTAAAGGATGTTTATGCTGCAGGAGACTGCTGCTGTGTAAGCTCACTGATAAGCAATAAAGAGATGCCTTCGCAGCTGGCAAACAACGCCTATAAGCAGGGTACAGCTGCAGGAGCAAACGCAGCAGGCGGAAATAAATCATACAATGGGATCCTAAACGCCTTTGTTTCATTAATCGATGATATCGAGATCGCAGCCGTAGGCTTCAATTCCTCCCTAGCAGGCCATTTCATGATCAAGGCCATAACCGGAAAAGCCAAAGGAAAGCATCTGCCAGAATGGTTCGGACCTTCTGAAGAGCTGACAGTAAAGCTCATTGCAGATGAAAAAGGAAGGGTGATAGGCGCCCAGGCCATAGGAAAAGGCGCAAAGGAAAGAATCAACATAATATCCGCTGCGATCAAGGCAGGCTTAACATTAAAAGAGGTAGCAGATTTAGAGTTAGCATACTGCCCTGCGCTGTCAGATTACTATGATGTTCTTGTGATGGCTGCTGAGCTTGGGTTGAGGAAGATTAGGTAATCTTTTTAAAAACAATTGTCTTCTCATTTAACTATATGAAACCAGAATGGCTAAAGGTAAGGCTGCCCTCAGGGGAGGACTACGCTAAGATAAAGGGCTTATTAAAAGGCTCCACCCACACCATCTGCGAAGAGGCAAGATGCCCTAACCTGGGAGAGTGCTGGAGCAGGGGTACTGCCACTTTCCTCATACTGGGCGACATCTGCACAAGGGACTGCAGGTACTGCAATGTAAAAAAAGGAAAGCCTGGCAGTGTTGATTTTAAGGAGCCGGAGAAGATAGCCTCTATCGTAAAAAAGCTTAACTTAAGATACGTCGTCATAACCTCTGTTACAAGGGATGACCTGAAGGACGGAGGTGCACGGACATTCAGAGAAACGATAAAAGCTATAAGAAATACCTCAAACGCTAAAATAGAGGTTCTGACCCCTGACTTCAAAGGCGACATAAGCTCCATAAGAACTGTGTTGAGCGCAGAGCCTGACGTCTTCGCCCATAACATCGAGACTGTCGAAAGGCTTTTTCCCTCGATAAGAAGCATGGCAGACTACAAGAGGTCCATGCTTTTCCTGAAAAGGATCAAGGAGATAGATCCAAAGCAGACAACAAAATCAGGCCTTATGGCAGGCTTAGGAGAAACAAAAGAAGAGATAATAAAGACCATAAGGACACTAAGGCTTGCAAAAGTGGACATATTGACCATCGGCCAGTACCTCCAGCCAAGAGAGGATCTAGCAAAGGTTGAGAGATATTACACCCCGGAAGAGTTTGATGAGTTCAAGAGGATAGGTTACGAGATAGGGTTTAAGCATGTTGAGTCAGGGCCTTTGGTGAGAAGCTCTTATCATGCTGAACAGCATTCCTTCCAGTAAACCCCCTAAATATCAAACTTATTCTTCAGGGAATGGAGTCTTTTAATATAATTATTAAATGCTTTTTTATGTGTTCCAATGGTGAGTAGCCATATAACATCTCCTTCGATATAATAGATTAATCTTACATTATCTGTAATTGGCTCCCTATAGCAATTAGCTCCGCCGCTTAAATGTTTTACCCTAACTGGATTCTCCTTGATTTTCTGCTTCTTATCATAGAAATTCTGCAATTCCCTAATGCCTAACTTATCCAAATCCTTAAAGAAATCCGGATGTTCTTTTATTATCCAATCAGGCAACTTTCAATCCCCTTTTTTTAAGGTACTCGTCCAGTTCCTTTTCAGATTTACCTTTAACCCTGCCTGCTTTAATATCGCTTAATCTCTTTTTAGCAATTACATCCTGGTCTTCAACAAGATCCTCAAAATGGGATACTAATCTTTCTACATCAGATAAAACAACCCCTAATTTTTCCTTAGGTAATGTTACAGTTTCCATTGTACAGCTAAGTAATGCTTTCTAATATAAAAATATATCGATGTCAAAGAAAGCTTTATGAATAAAGCATTATTCTCGTATATAATAAAGAAAACCTCAAGAACAAGAATGAACCCTGAAGCAATGATAAAAGAGCTAAAAAAGCACTACAGCAAGAAGAACATAGAAGGGATGAGAAGATATGCAATCCCGGGAGATATTGGCGTCAGTATCCATGTATTAAGGGGTATTGCAAAAAGGATCGGAAAGGACCATGAGCTTGCTTTAGGTTTATGGGAAACAGGGATCCATGAGGCAAGGCTTCTTTCATGCCTTATCGCAGACCCTAAAAAAACAGATGAAGATCTTATGGAAAAGCTGGCTAAAGATTTTGATTCATGGGACTTATGCGATATATGCTGTGCTAATTTATTCGACAAGACAGGCCTGGCCCGCAAAAAAGCCCTTGAATGGGCAGAAAGAGAAGAGGAGTTTGTAAAAAGGGCAGGGTTTGTCATGATAGTTGCCCTTTCTGTGCATGACAAGAATGCAGATGACTCTGTCTTTACAGGTTTCCTTCCGGTGATCAAAAAACATTCAACAGATGAAAGAAATTTTGTCAGGAAAGCTGTTAACTGGGCATTGAGGGGGATTGGCAAAAGGAACATAAACCTGAATAAGGCAGCCCTGAAGACAGCCATGGAGATATTAAAGACCGATTCAAAAACCGCAAGATGGATTGCCTCAAACGCAATAAAGGAATTGGAGAGTGAAAAGGTAAAAAAAAGGCTAAGATGAAATTCCGACTGATAGACACAGGCTATAGCACCCCTTCGATGAACATGGCCATAGACGAAGCCTTATTAGCCTCCAAACTTCCTGTCATAAGGTTCTACAGGTGGAAGCCTGCCGGCCTGAGCATAGGCTATTTTCAATCAATAAAAGACTTTAATCTTAAAGAGATAAAAAAACAGAAAGTAGGCCTGGTAAGAAGGCTCACCGGCGGCAATGCTGTCCTTCATGACAAGGAACTTACATACTCATTCATCATCAGCGAGGAGCACATGCCAAAAAGCATCATAGAAAGCTATAAGAAAATAAGCAATGGCCTGATGCATGGATTAAGAAATCTTGGCCTGAAAGCTGTCATGAACAAGGATGTAAAAAAGAGCAGGAAAAGCGCAGTATGCTTCAACGACCCGTCCTGGTACGAAATCCTTATAGATAAGAAGAAGATTGTAGGCTCTGCCCAGAAAAGGGTGGACAGGAAGCTTCTCCAGCACGGCGCTGTCCTGATCGACATTGACGTCGATAAGTACTGCTCCCTGTTCAGCAACTGCAGCAAAGAGATGGTAAGCAGGGTAAGGGAAAGGATGACCTCTATAAATGATGAATTGAAAAGAAAAAAAGAATTCTTCCCTGTAAGCTACATAGAGGCCAAAGAGGCCCTGATAAAAGGCTTTGAGGAAAAGCTAAGCATAGATTTCATTGAGGATAAGCTCACAGAACAGGAAAAGGAGCGGGCTAAAAAACTGGACAAGGAAAAATACAGCACTCAGGGATGGAATCTTAACCTTTAACCGCAGATTCAATTTTTCTACAATGATAAAGTAATCTTCTGTTTATTTTCAGGGATTATTGTAACTTCCTTACCCTTGTCAACACCCAGGAAATCTACCAACCTTTTATTTAGCCTTATATCCAACGAATTTCCTACCTTAGTTAATCTTGTCTTTGTCTCCAGCCCCCATAGGCCCAGTTTCTTTACCTTTGTGGTCATTTCATCAAAAACCTTCTCACTATAGAATGATTCACCACATTCAGTGCATTGTTCCCCATCAAACCTTCCTACCATAACGCCATATAACCTATACGGTATTTTCTTCCTGATAAGATTTCCTTTTCCACAAACATAGCATTCTTTCATTTTTTCACCATCACAGTTTTAATCAGATACTTATCCTTGCCAATTACCTTATAAGCAACCTGAACATAGGTATAAACAGCCAGGAAACCGTCGGTTTGCTTAAACTTCGCGCCTCTTAAGATGCACCTCTTAATCTGCTCTTTTTCAATTCCCTCAATATGCATCTTATCTCTTGCATGGTTTGTGAGTATTAATTCCATGGTTTATACCTGTATTTACTAGGTTATACAAATATATATTTAAACCTTTCGTTTCCATTTTCACAAGATTAATAAACTGCAGAATTCTACCATTTCCTATGGCAACTGTAATGGCCTTCGGCTCGTTTGACATACTCCATCCAGGGCATATCTATTTCCTTAGGGAAGCCAAGAATCTTGGAGATAACCTGATCGTTGTTGTAGCCAGGGACTCAACCATAAAAGAGGTCAAGAACCTTACCCCAAAATACAATGAGAAGCAAAGGGTTGAGCACATAAGGGACCTGAGGATAGCAGACAAGGTCCTGTTAGGGTACGAGGCAGACAAATACGAGGTAATAGAGGACATCAACCCTGACATCATAGCCCTGGGAGATGACCAGGATTCATTTGCAGACAACCTGCAGGAAGAGATGAAAAAAAGAAGGATGAGCCCTAAGATAATAAGGCTGGAGGGCTATAAAGAGCATCACTACAAGTCCTCTAAGCTAAGATAATATAAAAAATAGATTTTTTCTTAATTGACCCACAATCCATGGACATTGCATAATATCCTTGCCTTAAGGCCTTCTGTATCTGCAAGGCAGCAAAACTCTGCAGCAGGCCCATCCCCTGGCTTAAGCCTCTTTCCTATGACCACGTTCCCGTCTTTGACAAGCTGTATCAGCCCTATATGATGGTTCTCTTCCATCGGATGGGGCACAGACCCGACCTTGACCCTAACCCCCCCTTCTATTGTCTCTATCACAGGAACATGCTTCTCCTTTCCTTCCTGCTCAGCTGTCTTTTCCTCTAACATCTTCATAGGCTGCCCGCAGCAGACCAGCTCGCCTTTCCCAGCCTCAAGCACAGAGACAACATTCCCGCATATCCCGCATCTATAGATTTTGTTTAGTTCAGCCATCTTAATCTCACCTCTCAGCTTAGATCATATAAAAGAAAAAAATAAAACATCATGGGTTGCAGCACTCGCACCCTTCATCAAAGCACATGCACTCCGGCTCGTAATACTCCCTTGGGTGCTTGCATGACGGGCATGCCTCAGGCGGTTCAGTCCCTTCATGTATATAGCCGCACTTGCTGCATTTCCACCTTATCTTCTTGTCTCTCTTGAACACAGTGCCCTTCTCGACCATCTCAAGCAGCTTCTTATACCTCTTCTCATGGTGCTCCTCAACCTCTGATATCTCCCTGAACAATGTTGCAGCCGCCTTATCTCCCTCTTCCTCTGCCTCTTTCTGCATCTTAGGGTACATCTCGCTGTTCTCATAATGCTCCCCCTCGACAGCAGCCTTAAGGTTGGCCTTTGTATCCCCTATGCCCTTCAGCAGCTTAAGCTCATCCTTTGCATGCTGCCTCTCGTTCTCTGCAGTCTCCTCAAAGATCTTCGCGATATAATGGTACCCTTCCTTTCTCGCCACCTTTGCAAAATACCCGTACTTGTTCCTGGCCTGGCTCTCGCCGGAAAAAGCGTTCTTCAGGTTTTCTTCCGTCTTGCTCATATTATCACCCGCCCATTATAAGTTATAGTGATAAGGTACAGAAGGAGATTATATAAAGCTTATGTTTAAGCAGATGGAAAATTATTTATACTCAAACATCCTATTATAATATAATGCAAAAAAGAACAATATATCACGACCTGGATGTATGTGTTCATTGCGGCAACTGTGCAGAGACCTTCCCCAGCAACTGGAAATTAAAAGGGAAGAATATCCAGGAAACAATTGAAGACGGGCTGACCCCGATAAAGGACCTAACCTTTGTCTGCCCGTTAGGGGCCTACAAGGAAAAGAGATAAATGACTGCTTTTTCAACAAAAAACGCATTTTAATAGAGTTCTTAATATGATATAATATAGTCCTCATCCCTGTCTGCCCTTAACCTCAACAACCTTCTCCCTGGACCTCTCCCCCCTGACGATATTGACGTCCCTTTTCTTCACCTTAAAGAACTCAGCTAACATCTCAACCACAGCCTTATTCGCCTTTCCGCTGACTGCAGGGGCATTCACATATACCTTCAGCTTATCCCCTTCCCTTAAGACAGCATTTTTCTTAGCGTTAGGTATAACCTTCACATCTATCAATTTTGCTTATCCTCAACCCTTGCCTTCCTGATGATATATGTCCCGCTATGCTCAGAATCCATCTTTCTTTCAGCCTCTTCTACAACAAGCCTCTTCTTAAACAAAGGGCAGTCTAAGACCAAAGTCTCTATCTCTCCCCCCTCACCTACGGGATTAACATTAAGGGACTTCATCCTGTCGATAAAGGTAAGCCCTATCCTGGTCCCAAGAAGCTCTTTTTTCAGCCCTTCTGCCGCCACCCCTGATATTATGACATTAAAGTTCTTTATAAGCTCATTAAGGTAAATCTCCTCATTGGCCTGCCATAAAGGGGCTATCGGTTCAATCCTAAGCTCCCTGCAGATGTTGTCCACCCTCTGCTTCTGGTAGCTTGACCTTATAGCTCCGGAAACAAGGCCCTCAATCTTATACTTTCTCCTGGCAATCTCTATCGCCTGCTTCAGGTCTTCAAGCTCCTCTTCCTTGATCCCTTCTGTCTCCCACCACACCAGAGGAAGCTCTGCAGCCTTTCCCTGCAGCTTTACTAGGTCTATATTAGGCGTATGGAACATATAGGAATGCTGGTTTCTTGACTTGACAGCTATAAGGCAGGCTAATTCATCCTTTCTTGCAGCCTTATAAGCAGCATACCAGCCGTCCTTCCCTCCTGATATCAAAGCTCCTATTCTCATTTTAACAGTTTTAACAGATGATTAAGGTAATCCTTCTTATATTTAAATCCATTTCTTTTTGAAAGCCTCTGTATCGCCCTGTCAAACCTTGAGCCGTATTGCGCTGCCCTTTTCTTTCTCCATGCAAATCTTCCAAGGCCCAACTGCTCAGCAGCCTCCCTTAATATCACCTTGTTCCCCTTGCTGTTCAGCTTAAGCTCCGCAGGAATCCTCAAGGAGTATTCTATCACTTCCCTGTCAAGGTAAGGTGCTCTTAAATCAATCTTATGGAATCCTGCGACCGCAGAATCCCTCTCGATATCGCGCCCATACATGTTCAAAAGCCCGTCAAAACATTCCTTGTTCACATTCCCTGCCTGCTTATGCCTCTCATAGCCCGCAAACAGCTCCTCTGGTCCAAGGCCGGAAAACATGACCTTTACCTTATCCTGTTTTGCCACCTTAAACGCTATATGGAAAGGAAGCGCCACCCCAACCTTGACAACATCCGGCTTTCCTATAATCCCAAGAACCTCCTTAATATATAACTCTGTCTCATCCAGGCTTACTGTCTTTATTCTTAATCTAAGGCCGAACTCTTTTGCTGCCTTCCTTGCATAGGAAAGGTCCTCTGCCTCTTTCATCCCTTTCTCTGCAAGTGCCGAGGTATAGCATATAAAGTCTGCCCCATTATCCTTGCACAGCTTAGCCAGAAGCGTGCTGTCTACGCCTCCTGAAAAAAGTATGCCGAAGCGCTCTTCAGGGATATTCCTCCTGACTGCATCCGCAACCAGCTCCCTGAGCTCCTTAACTATCCCATCATGCCCTTTCTGCATAGGCTCTGTGGAAAACGGCCTGATAAGGTCCTTCCATTGTTTTTCGTTATTAATCCTGCTAAGCATAACGCCCAAGAAGCAATATTTGTTTAAAAATCTTGCTTAAATGATAAAACCCCTATTCCAGCTCAACAACATTCGTCGTCTTAAGGAAGATCCCGTATTTCTTCAGGTTGACAAGCTTCTCTACCTCCTTCCTTGTTATGCCCAGGAAATCCTGGTAGTTCTTAGGCCCCATCTTCCTCAGGACAAAATGAAAAGTATCGATGTGCGTCCTGAATATTATCCCCATCACCCTGTTCTTATTGATGCATCTCTTGCATATAAGGTCTGACCCTATCATCTCCAGCCACGGGTCTTCTTTCTTGCAGTTGGTGCATTGCATCCTGAAAAAAATCATTCTAAGGCAATATTTATAAATATATCTCTTTTAAGGTTTTATCCGGTAAACCGGCAATACAAAAAATAAAAAAGACTTCCGGGGGGTCTATCGGTAAAACAATATTGATGAGGCGGAAAAAATGCAGCAGGTATTCATAATAAGGCACGGCCAGACAGAATGGAACCTCAGAAAAAAGAGGCAGGGAAGCCTTGACTCGCCTTTAACTAAAAAAGGTATAGAGCAGGCAAGAATAGTAGGGAACAAGCTGCTGGATAAGGGCATCGAGGCCATATACAGCAGCACCCTGAACAGGGCTGTTGAGACAGCCAGGATAATATCTGAAATTCTGAATATCAAAGATGTAATTTATGATAATAGGCTGAACGAGATCTGCTACGGCATTCTCGAAGGCAGGACAGAAGATGCCATCAACTCCCAGTTCAGCGGCATAATGGAAAAAAGGAAGAAGAACAAGTTCCTGTTCAAGCTTCCTGAAGGGGAAAGCTACCTTGATGTCAAGAACAGGGTAAGAACATTGATAGATGACATCAAAAAGTCAGGCATAAAAAATGTTCTGATAGTAGCCCACAGGGCGGTAAACATGAACATAATAGGGATATTATTAGGCATGCCTAATGATGACATAGTGAGGATATCCTGCAGCAACAACTATCTCTACCGTATCAAGCTTCCCTCAAAAGAGGTTACCTGCCTTGACCTTGAGAAAGGGACATTAAAAAATGGCCTGGCTTATAACCAAGCCTGCATGTAAATCCCCCCTTAACCCCGATTGCAGGGTTATAAGCGCAAAATTTATAAAAGGCAGAAAAATTTTTAAAATATGGAAAAAGAGGACATGATAAAAAGCGCTTTGTCTCTTCTTGTTATTATTATATTGGCTGTTATCATTGTCAATGCAGACAAGCTTATTCCCTCAAAGGAGCCTGAGCTGCCTGCACAAGGGCAGGAGGCGATAAGCAGTAACCCAGTGGATTACGGGGAATGCTTTGACAAGGATCCAAGCACAGTGGTCTTTGTCCATTCTAACGGCTGCCCTCATTGCAGGAGCATCATGCCTGTTGTTCAGGAGCTGGAAAAAGAGAACTATAAGTTTTACTGGGCTGAAAGCTCTGACAGCGAGGCTGGAAAAATGATAACCAGCTGTTTCAGCGGTCTTCTGAGCGGCTATGTCCCGCAGTTCATCTGCCCCAGGACGGGAAAAGAGCAGACAGGTGCGATGAGCAAGGAGCAGCTGAAGAGATTTGCTGATGACTGCATTCAGTAAAACTTAAAAAGAGGAGCGCATTAGTTGTAAACGGTGGGATTAATGGAAGAAAAAAATAATATTGAAGATAAAGAAGAGCATAAGATAAGGGATAATGAGCATAACACTGAACACAAGGAAAAGGAGCATCATGCAGAGCACAAGGAAAAGGAGCATCACGCAGAGCACAAGGAAAAGGAGCATCATGCAGAGCACAAGGAAAAGGAGCATCATGCAGAGCACAAGGAAGATTATGTCCACGAGGCATATAAAGAGCATCTGGAATGCAAAAAGTCAAATTTATGGATGATTGTAAGCGGGATTCTGGCTGTTTTGTTCTTGGTGTCGATATTCACCCATGGCTTCAGGGGCAAGGCCGCCGGCAGCTCTGTACTGGACATTACAGAGGACACCTTTGTATTCCTTAATTCTGATTCATGCACAACCGCATGTGACAGTATGGAGCCTATAGCAAAAGATATGGCAGAAAAGGCTGACCTAAGCTATAGCAAGGCAACATATTTCCAGCCTATAGAGATTCCCGGCTACCTGCTTGTCAAAGACGGCGTTATAAGCCTTAACGGCATACAGGATAAGGCCTCTTTGATAAAAGGCTTATGCGACGCAACAAGCGAAGAGGCGGTCTGCGCTGAGGCTTTAAAAGCCGCGCAGGCAGCAATAAAAGATAAATGTGATGCATATCCTAAAGAGGATGTCCCTGAGTTCAGGATGTTTGTGATGAGCTTCTGCCCATACGGCCAGAAGGCTATGGAGCTTGTCGAGCCTGTTGTAAAAAACCTCGGCTCAGAGATAAATTTTGAGCCAGAATATGTTATCTATGACAAGAGCACGTACCAGGGCAGGGAGGCTGCTTATTGTGAAGAGGATGTCTGCTCCATGCACGGCGTTCCTGAGCTTCATGAGGACATGAGGCAGAAATGCGTATGGAAGTATGACAAGGAGAATTACTGGGATTACCTCAACTGCATAAATACCAACTGCAACTACAGGGATGTTGATGAATGCTGGAAGAAATGCAGTGACCAACTGACAGACAGTGGGAAGATAGAAACGTGCCAGGAAGAGGAAGGCATTGAGCTCATGAGAAAAGAGAAGACAGAGATGGCAAAATTCGGCGTAAGCGGCTCAGAGGCACTGGCATTAAACGGCCAAAAGCTTGGCATGTCTGACTACAGGTGGGACCCGAACAAGCTCAAGGCCCTTATATGCTGCGGTTTTGAGGACGCCCCGGCAGTATGCAGCAGTACAATCGAAGGCGCTTCTGCATCAGAGGGCCCAGCAGCAGGAAGCTGCAGCTAGCTTCTTATATTCCTTTTTTTAAATTTCCTTCTTTCTTTCAAAAAGTTTTAAATACTACCTCCCCTTTACAGTTATTAAGATGGAAGCTCCAAAATGCTGTGAAGGCTGCCTAAAATGGGACCAGTTCAAGAAAAACTGCTGGGTCTACTGGGACAAGAAGAAGGAATGCACCCAAAAGGCAGAAAGTGCAGAGCAGATGATACCGCTGCAGTAGGTTCATTGGCTTATTCTATTATTTCCATGCTCCAACTTAAGTCACATTTATAAAGAAAAAGGCATTCTTCTCTTCTATTAAAGGTGTTTTGGAAAAGGAAAAATGATGCAGGAAAAGGAAAAATCGGCGCCTAAAAATGGAGAATTGGAAATTCTTTTAGGAAGAATGCTTTCCCCTTATGAAAAAGAGATTATGGATGAATATAGAATCTGGGATAAGGAATCTATGTCTAATATTGAAGATCCTATCAGTGAGAGATTTAAGGAATGTAAATTTTTTTACCTTACTGTATGTAGAGATATTGCTGAAAGATGGGGGGATTATAAAGGTATAAGAAGTATTGATAAACTTATGAAGATATATGAACCGAGTGATATCCCTAATGTAATATCATGGAACTAGGGAAAGATGTTCTAAAGTTGAGTTCTATAAAAAAGAAAAGATGGGCGTGAGAGGATTTGAACCCCCGACCTAAAGCCAACCCAGGGACTAACCACAGGTTTTCAGCTGACTTCAGCGCTTCTAAAAGCATAGAAGGCTGTCGCTCTATCCAAGCTGAGCTACACGCCCATAAGCTTATTGTAGTCTTTAGTGCATATTTAAATCTTTCCACAACAAAACGGCTGTGTTGAAAATCTCGCTACGCTTCGGGTTAGCAGCTTCAAAATCCTTCATGTTTTATCATAATAGCTGACGTTCCCCGACGGGGTGGCTAAAAGCCATAAATTTTGTTGTCACAAAATTTAAATTGACCCCCTCTTGTCAGCTTAAAGAGTGCTTTAATAGGATTTTGACCTTAGGCTGCTAACCTACATTTCCAACACAGCCCACACCAAAACCGCAACCTTTTAATATACTCTATTGTTTGCTATCCATTAAATATTCATGGGGGATGATAGCATGACAGCAACAGAAAATAAATTTTCTGAGCCTCAGACAAAGTCTGAGAAAACAGCAGAGCTGCTAAAGAGGATAAAAGAGCAAAAGCCGTTGATCCATCACATAACAAACTGGGTCACAATATACGACTGCGCCAACATAGTGAGGGCGATAGGAGCATTGCCTGTTATGGCCCACGCAAAAGAAGAGGCTGCAGATATGTCCAAGATATCCAGCGCATTAGTCCTTAACATAGGGACATTAACTGTAGAACTGATAGAGTCGATGAAGCTGGCAGGCAAGGCAGCAAATGAAAAAGGAATACCAGTTATCCTTGACGCTGTAGGTGTTGGTGCTACAAAGCTGAGGGATGACAAGGCGCTTGAATTATTAAACGAACTGAAAATAGACATTATCAAAGGAAACGCCTCAGAGATAGCGAAACTCGCAGGCATCCAGGTCCAGACAAAAGGCGTTGAATCAGCCAAGGTAGAGTCAGACCTTATAGAGCTGGCAAAAAAGCTGGCAAACGAAAGAAAATCCGTTGTTGTCATAACAGGGACAGAGGACATAGCAACTGACGGGAATGACGTTTACATATGCAAAAACGGCCATGACATGATGGGCAGGATTGTAGGGACTGGCTGCATGGTAGCTTCAGTGATAGCATCCTTTGCGGCAGTTGAAAAAGACTATGCGCAAGCAGCAGCATCCGCCCTTGTCTGCTTCGGGATAGCAGGAGAGCTTGCATCAAGGAACAGCACAGGCCCTGGCAGCTACAAAAGGTCATTCTATGACGAGATATACAACCTCAACGAGACAGACATCCATGACATGCAGAAGCTGGAGAAGAAATCAGGCGCTTCACAGGAATCCTGATTGACTTAGCCTAACATGCTTCAGAGGCTCTGCCGGCATAAAATCTCCATAAGATAAAATTTTGCC
>JAHWHQ010000119.1 GCA_019323195.1 Candidatus Woesearchaeota archaeon
AGACGGAGTTAATCCGAATAGTATCATTAACATTGCAATACCAGCGATATAGATAGCCACCTTTCCTTCCCCCCATCCAACAGTAAAAGACCAAACAATAATAAATATGATTATTACTAATCCAAAAACGGCTAAAGGGCATTCTGTTAGAAACTCTTCTGGAGTTCTATTAAGTGCTTCCATAAGTTCTTGAAAACCTAATAATGACATATACCCCCTATAGTAACCAATCTATAAAAACTTTGCTCTAAATTATTCTAGAATACCACACACCAGAAAAAAGTAGCCCCAGGCAGATTACCCACGTCAGAACCTAACGGTTCCGACACCTCCAAAGGCTTACGCAATGCCAGAACAATAAATGAGAAAGTAGCCCCAGGCAGATTACCCACGTCAGAACCTAACGGTTCCGACACCTCCAAAGGCTTACGCAATGCCAGAACAATAAATGAGAAAGTAGCCCCAGGCAGATTCGAACTGCCGTCCCAGGCCGTTTTCGATGCAAACAAGTTGCACCTCCAAAAGCCTGAATGATTTGCCTTCTCTTAGCTTGGCTTCAGAGAATTTGACCACTACATTCCATGGAGAAATGATCGCTCATGTCCCCTCCATGGGGCTGTCAATTTAACCTGCCTAGGCTGGATATTGAGAAGTATCGTTTATATTTAAATTTAATGCATTTAACTGTATTTTTTCAGGGCCTCTTCTTCCATGAAATGCAGTTTAGAAGCCACTATCAAACACTGGGGATATCCGGTAAATCTCTTTTTTAGAAGGTCTTCTGCCTTGCCTGCTTTTATTATCGGATCCTGCCCTCCTATTCCTGCACAGCCTACGCATAATTGGTTTTTAGAGAGGCCTCTTTTTAATAAGTATTCTAATGCCTGGCTAACCTTCATGTACCTATTATTTGCCGGCTCCAGATCAAGAAGAACCAGGGTATGCAGCTTATTTTTGAGGTTATTCTTTATAACATCATAAGGTGATCTTATGTTCTTGTTGTCAAAAGGGATCGTGGTTATCCTTCCGAAACGGTAAAGGTCAACGCCAGTAATGCCTACTGCGTTTATTATCGAGGTGTTGGCTATTACTATGGTCTTTATACCCAATGAGTCCGCCCTCAGCTTGAGGTCAAGATGGGTCGTAGCTGAGAAGGGATCGCCTATTATCAGGAAAGCCACGTCTTTCTGCTTGGCATCTTTTAGTATGGTCTTTTCTGCCTTGTTTTCAACCAGGTCCCTGTCGGCTGATATTATCTTCCTGCCATAAAACCTTTCCAGATCCTCTCTAGAGCACCTGACCAGTTTAGAAGTATACTCCTCCAGATAAACCTTATCTGCTTTTTTTATGAGCTCAAGACCTTTAAGTGTTATATCTTTTTCGTCTCCCAGCCCTAGACCGATAAAATATAGTGTCATAAATATCTTAGATTAAGATGCCTTATTTAAAATTTTTGAAAAAATAAAAAAAAATGCCTTCATAAAAAACTTTTTGGGGGTGGTTTTAAAATGAAGGCAAAAGAACTTTCTCACCACAAAGACTAAAGGGGTAAATATGAATCAGACAAGCTCTATCCCCAGCTCTTCTGAGATCTGCTGAGCATGCACTGACGGCTTTGAGTAGTCAACCTTGCCTAAGATCCAGGGTGACTTTACTCCTGTTATGATGGTCATCACAGTGATCTTGCCTTTCAATGATTCATCCACTCTTGCGCCCCAGATAACGTTTGCATCCGGATCAAGGGTTTCTGTGACCATCTCGCCGGCCTTGCTTATCTCGTCCAATGTAAGGTCAGGGCCGCCGCTTATATGTATCAGGGCGCCTGTCGCTCCCTTATAGCTGATGTCAAGCAATGGGTTTGATAAAGCGCCTTTCACTGCCTCGTCAACCTTGTTGTTGGTATCAGAAGAGCCGACGCCGATGGCTGCTACACCGCCATTGGTCATGATCGCCTTTACATCTGCATAATCCAGATTGACCAGGCTTGGGATGGCAATTGTCTCTACGATCCCTTTTATCATGGTTGCGATCAGTTCATTTGCAACGGCAAATGCCTGCTGGATAGGAAGATTGCCGGCAATGCTTACCAGCCTGTTATTATCTATTACAATTACAGTGTCTGAAACCTGCCTTAGCTGCTGCAAACCAAACTCGGCCTTGTCTACCCTGGCCCTTTCTATCCTGAAAGGCATTGTTACTGTCCCTATGACAATAGCGCCGCAGTCCTTTGCAACCTGGGCGACAATAGGAGCGCCTCCTGTTCCTGTGCCGCCGCCCATGCCGGCACAGATGAATGCCATGTCACATCCTTTTAATGCCTCCTTTATCTCCTGAAGGCTTTCCTGTGCGGATTCTGCACCTTTCTCAGGAAACCCTCCGCAGCCTAGTCCTCTAGTAACACCTCTTCCCAGCAGGATTTTTCGATCAGAATTAATGATGTCAAGATGCTGCTTGTCTGTATTAGCGCCTATGATCTCAGCGCCTTTGACGCCTTTTCCGTAAAGCCATCCGACCATATTGTTGCCGGCTCCGCCAACACCGAATACCTTTATGTTTGCCTGTCCTACCTCTAAGCCCATTTCGTTTGTCGTGTTCATATCCATTTTCACATCCCCCTTTTTTGTGGTTTTTTGTTTTATATATAGTTTAATATATATGTTTAAGTACCGAAAACTTTATATCTAAGTTTAGTTTAAACACTTCTTAGAAAACATTAATTATTCGCGCCAACGGATAATTGAACTCAAGGTTTTCAAACTACCAAGAAAGTTTAAAGATGCTTTCGCCAAAAAGCATATAAGGAGTTTTCGCCAAAAAACTCGATAATTCTTAACTTTTACCTTTTATATAAAGGTAGCTTATATTTAAAGATTTCTTAAAACTTTGTAGTGGTGAAAGAATTCACGACGGGAGTTTTTTATGATTTTTTATTTCCTCAACTTCCTGACAGCCTTTTTTATGGCCTTTTTTGTGTTCTGGAGGGATTCCTTTATGGTTTCAGAGGAATAGCCTTTTGCCCTGTAGCCCTGGCCACTTCCGCCCCACCTCTCAAGGAAGATAAGATGTTCAGGCTCTATCTTAGGAGGCATATTAGGGGTTTCGTCGGCATAGCCCAAGGTTATGATTGCCTGGGGAAAGGCGGTTTCTGGCATGTTAATGGCCCTTCTTACCTTGGATTCGTCAAATGCGCCCACCCAGCAGGCGCCTAAAGATAAATCATTGGCTGTCAACAGCATGTTCTCTATTACAGCTGCACAGCCCTGCATAGTGTAGAGGTGCTCTCCCCTTGCACCGTAGAAGCGCTCTGCCTTTTTTGGCTCTGATGCTATCACGATATGGACAGGCGCGTCTTCCATCCAGCCCTGGTCAAAGGCTGCCTGGGAAAGTTTTCTTATCACCTCTTCCTTTCTCACTACGATAAACTTCCAGTTCTGAAGGTTTCCTGCAGAAGGGGCAAACCTGCCTGCGTCTAATATCTGGCTTATCCTGTCCCAATCAACTGCCTTATCCTTGTATTTCCTGACAGACCTTCTGGTCCTGATGCATTCCTGTGTTTCCATTTTAGCTAACCACCTCGATAATTAAATCCTTCTTATAGCCCATCATATCTGCCTTGCAGAGGTATTTGCCTTCATTAACATCAGAAGGTATTGCCATAAGGTAATTAAAGGTTTCTGAACTGCCATGGCTTATTGTCCTTTTGTTTACATTAGAATTAAAACCTACCATCAAAGGAGGGTTGCAGGTTATGGAGGGTGAAGATACCCTTGAATCATAGAGCAATTGAACTTCGTCTCCTGTCATAGCCTTGTTGTAGATGCGGACTTCGTCTATTACACCATCAAAGTAACCAGGGTTTATTCCGCTCCGCCCTATATAAACAGGCGTGCCTGATTCCTTCTCATACCTGGCTGGAGGGGCACCTACTGTCTCATGGCCATTCACATATATATTAAGGATCTCATTTTCCTTGAACACGCCGACAATATGATACCAGGTGTCAAGGTCCAGCTGCTGACTAGATACACATGAATGGTAATTAACACCATCAGCTATGATGAACTGAGGGTATCTGCTATCCTGGTATGTTCTCAGAAGGAAGCCCCTTTGATTCCCAGCTGCCCAGGTATTCCAGTCACTCACATATGGCCTGGAACTGCCAACAACGCCCCAGGAGCTATACCTTACCCAAACCTCTACTGTCAGGGCATCCTGGCCCAGGCCCAGATCATTACCGCAATCTATATAATCATCACCATCAAAAATCAGCGCATAGCCATATTTTCCTTCTGTCAGAAAGGAATCACCAATTATTGTACCGTCATGCCCCTGACCGCTCATGTCTTCAGCTGTATTTCCTTTGATGGAGTCAAAATTCCAGTAGCCGACCAACCCTTCATCGGCGCCAATTATCCAGTCCCTGCCTGAGGGGTTATAGGCGCTTATTTTTATGACCTCTGTATCCTTTGCATGGGTTATTATGTTTTCCCTTGACAATGTTACCGGATAAGAGGATGAGGAGGCGGGAGGCTCTGGCTCTGCAGAAATCTGCTGCTCAACCTGGATACTGGCTTTCCCAAACATGCTGCGGATAAAGCCAAGGCCAATACCAAGAACGACAATTGCAAGTATCAAGACAACGATGGCGTTGGCTGAAAGCTCTAATGCTGCTTTTTTACTCATTTTTCAAAAAAATTTACATCAGCCCCTACCTGACCCTAAAGGGTGGGGATTGTCCGGGGCTGATATTTGATATAAATTTTTAGGATCAGACTGGCATCCGTTGAAATGCTCACGCATTTCTTGCGGATTAGCCTTCGGTAATCCATCCCCATCCATTAATAAAGGGGATTTCTCCCAGTCTGATTTAATAAGGTTTTTATAAGAGTTCTTATATTTAATATTTTTGATATGGAATACATAAAATTAGTAGAAATCTATGAGAAACTGGAGAAAACAACCAAGAGACTGGAGAAGACGCATATCATCTCTGAATTTCTTAAGAAAACAGATGCAGAGAATCTTCCAATAATAACGCTTCTTCTGCAGGGAAAACTGTTCCCTAACTGGGATGAGAATAAGACAGGGGTTGCGTCAAGGCTTATATTAAAGGCGATCAATACCGCAACAGGAATAAACGCTTCAAGGATAGAGCATGAATGGAAAAATACCGGCGACCTAGGGATAACTGCAGAGAACCTGGTTGGAAAAAAGAGGCAGTCTACCTTATTCTCACACGAGCTTTCTGTTAAAAAGGTGTTCAATAACCTCAGGAAACTGGCGGTATTAGAGGGGGCAGGTACAGTAGACAAGAAGATGAAGCTTATCGCTGAGCTGTTGACTTCTGCAAAACCTATGGAAGCCAAGTATATAGTAAGGACTGTACTGGAGGAATTAAGGGTAGGTGTAGGGGAGGGAAGCCTGAGGGATGCTATCGTATGGGCATTTTTCGGGGATAAGATCGGGCTGAAGTACATGTCAGAGAATAAGATAGAGATAAAAAGCAGAGAGGAATACAAAAGATATATCGATGCTGTACAAAAGGCGTATGATGTTACAAATGACTTCTCTTCTGTTGCTGCTTCTGCCAAGAAAGAGGGGCTTAGAGGACTGGATGACAGCGGAATTGAGGTGTTCAGGCCGTTAAAGGTTATGCTTGCCCTGAAGGTCAAGGATATTGAGGAAGGGTTTGAGAGGTGCGGAAAACCAGCGGATATAGAGTATAAGCTGGACGGGTTCAGGATACAGGCGCATAAGGAGGGAGACAAGATAAGGCTGTTTACAAGGCGGCTTGAGGATGTTACTGCACAGTTTCCGGATGTTGTGGAGTATGTAAAAAAGAACATCAAAGGAAAAAGCTTTATAATCGACTCAGAGGCGGCAGGGTTTGACCCAAAGACAGGAAAATACCTGCCGTTCCAGAAAATCTCACAAAGGATAAAAAGGAAGTATAACATAAATGAGATGGCAAAAATGTTCCCTGTTGAGATGAATGTCTTTGATGTCCTTTATTACAATGGAAAGAATATGATCAAAGAGGGGTTTAAGAAAAGAAGGGAGCTTATCGAGAAGATCGTCACCAGCAGGAAAAGGAAGATAGTTGTGGTCAAGAACCTTATAAGCCCTGATGCAAAAAAAGCGGAGGAGTTCTATAAGGAAAGCATGGAGGAAGGGAATGAGGGAGTTATGTTCAAGAAGCTCGATGCGCCGTACAAGCCAGGGGCAAGGGTAGGGTTTATGGTAAAGCTAAAAGGGGTGCAGGAAGGGCTTGATGTTGTTATAACTGCGGCAGAATGGGGGGAAGGAAAAAGGGCAAGATGGCTTAGCTCATTCACTATAGCATGCATAGACAAGGATGGAAGATTCCTTGACATAGGAAAGGTAGGGACTGGAATAAAGGAAAAGGCAGATGAAGGTGTCAGCTTTGAGGAACTGACAAAGCTGCTGAAGCCGCTAATCAAGTCTGAAAAAGGGAAAACAGCAATAATAAGGCCAAAGATAGTTATAGAGGTTACCTATGAAGAGATACAGAAAAGCCCTACTTATTCATCGGGCTATGCATTAAGGTTCCCAAGGTTCAAGCAGCTGAGGAATATGGACAAGAGAGCAAGAGATATAGTTACGCTGGACGAGATTGAGGATATGTATTTCGGGCAGAGAAAGTCGGCAGCTAAGAAATAGATTTCTTGACTCTATAAAATTTGATGGCAACCTTCATTTTATGGATGAAGCCATAAAACAATAAAATTTATTAATAAAACCTGTAATAGGGTTGGTATGAGCGGTTATGATATTAACCTGATAAGGGAACTTCTTGAGAAGGATAAGACAGAGAAGGTCAAAGGTATAATCAGCGGGATGGAGGTAAGGGACCTGGCTTTCTTAATCGAGCAGCTAAATGAAAAGGAGAAGATAAAGCTCTATCTCCTGATCCCGACAAAGATCTCTTCTGATGTGCTGCTTGAATTGAGCAAACATTCCAGGAAATTTATCCTCAAGAGCCTGAAAGACAAGTACATAGTATCGATGATAGAGAAGACAGAGTCTGATGATTCGGCGGATATCCTGGGTGAATTTTCAGAGAAAAAGGTAAGGAAGATATTCGCAAACCTTACAAAGAAGAAGAAGGAGGCAGTAGAGCAGCTGATAAAGTATGAGAAGGATACGGCAGGGGGAATCATGCAGTCAGAGCTACTGGAGCTGCCCGGAACAATAAAGGTCAAGGAGGCTATTAATCTTATAAAAGACAAGATCAAGGGGATTGAAGGGGTTAATTATGTATACATCACTGACAAGAACGACAAGCTGAAAGGGGTAATAACGATACAGAGCCTTATAACGCATTCACCCAACAAGAGGCTTTACCAGATCATGAACAAGGATGTGGTCAAGGTAAGCCCTGAGCTTGACAAGGAGAAGGTGGCTGAGGTATTCAGGAAGGAGGACCTCTTCGCTGTGCCTGTCGTGGACAAGAGGAACATGCTGCTTGGAAGGGTTACTGTTGATGATGTATTGGATGTTATGGGGGAGGAGGCTACTGAAGACATGTTAAGGATTGCAGGCGTGCATCCTGATGAAAGCGTGTTTGACCCATGGAGGAAATCGCTGAAAAGCAGGCTGCCATGGCTTATGGTAAACCTTCTTACTGTCATGATCGCTGCTCTTGTTGTCTATCTTTTTGAAGGCACGCTGCAAAAGGTGATAATACTGGCAGCGTTCCTTCCTGTCATTGCAGGGATGGGGGGAAATGCAGGGACGCAGACGCTTACGCTTGTTGTCAGGAGCATTGCATTAAACCAGCTTAACCTGGATAATTATAAGAAAGTGCTTTTCAAGGAGATCTTACTTGGCCTGATAAACGGGCTGGTAACAGGGGTAATAACAGCTGTTATAGCTTATTTCTGGATAGGAAATTTCATGATAGGGGTTGTAATCACACTTGCAATGGTGATCAACCTTGTTGTGGCTGCTCTTGTGGGAACTTGCATACCTCTGCTGCTGAAATTTTTCAAAATCGACCCTGCGGTTGCGTCATGCATCTTCATAACCACCTTTACAGACATCATAGGATTTTTTTCACTTCTGGGGATAGCAAGCCTGCTTATCCACTGGCTGATCTGATAAAGAAATGGTAACTATCTTACGATTATATTGCTATCCTTAAGGTAATCCTTAATCTCGCTTATGGTGTATTTTCCATAATGGAAGATAGAAGCAGCTAAGGCAGCGTCTGCTTTTCCTTTCTTAAAAGCCTCTAAGAAATGTTCAGGCTTGCCTACACCGCCAGAGGCTATTACAGGGATGCTTGACTTTTCACTTATCTTTCTGGTTATAGGAAGGTCAAAGCCGAGCTTTGTGCCGTCCCTTTCCATGGATGTCAAAAGGATCTCTCCTGCTCCCAGTCTTTCAGCTTTTTGCGCCCATTCCAAGGCATCTATTCCTGTGGGCTTTCTTCCTCCGTATGTAACAACCTCGTATCTGCTTCTGGTCTTATCGGTCTTTTTTACATCCATCGCCAGGACAATGCACTGAGAGCCGAACTTTTTCGAGCCTTGTTTTATCAACTGCGGATTTTCAACAGCAGAGGTGTTTATGCTTATCTTGTCTGCACCTGCATTTAGGATCTCTCTAATATCATCCAGGGTTCTTATGCCGCCGCCTACTGTGAATGGGATGAAGATCTGCCTAGCGACATTCCTTACCACATCAATAAGGATGTTTCTTTTTTGGTGAGAGGCGGTTATGTCAAGAAAGACAAGCTCATCTACTCCCTGGCTGTTATATTCTTTGGCTAACTCTATAGGGTCGCCTGCGTCTTTTATGTTTATGAATTTAGTCCCTTTCACAACACGTCCTGCATCTATGTCAAGGCAGGCAATTATGCGTTTGGCTAGCATTTTACAAAATTCTCCAGGAGCTTCAATCCTACATCACCCGACCTTTCCGGGTGGAACTGAACTGCAAAGATGTTGTCTTTGACTATTGAACTTACAAAATCAATGCCATAACCGGTTTTTGTCAGGATTATTTCCTTATCCTTAGGGTCTACATAATAAGAATGGACAAAGTAAAGATAAGAGTTGTCTTTTATGTCCTGGAGTAAGCTATTTTTTTTAACGATGCTTATTGAGTTCCATCCTATCTGGGGTATCTTAAGGGTTTTACTTCTGAATCTTCTGCATTTTCCTTTCAGAACTGAAAGGCCTTTTATGCTGGGAGATTCCTCTGAGCCTTCAAAAAGCACCTGAAGGCCAAGGCAGATTCCTAAGTAGGGTTTCTTGCTGATCTCTTTTTTTAATGGTTCAAACAAACCTTTGCTTTTTAATGAATCTATACAGCTGCCAAAAGAGCCTACGCCTGGGAAGAGCATCTTGTCCGCTTTTTCCAGGTCTGAGGGCTTGTCTGTTACCTTATAGCCGGCTTTAAGGTAGTCTAAGGCGTTGGTTATTGATTTTAGGTTGCCTGCTCCGTAGTCTATTACTGCTATCATAGAGCCAGAAGAATAAGGGGCTTTTATAAAGTTATCTGTGGATTTTTGGGTTTTGGGTTTTGAGACACTAAGTTTTAAGAGAGGTTATTAGTTTATTGAGAATATTTTTTCAAAACTGTTAAGTCTATTTCATACAACTCCTGATAAAGCCGTAGAATAAAGGCGCTGGGTTTGTTAATGTGCTCTTGAATTCCGGATGCGACTGGGTTGCTATGAAGAAACCGTTCTTTGGAAGCTCTAAAAACTCCATGAGCCTTGCCCTGTCTTTCCTTGTATGGTAGCCTGAGAACATCAAGCCTTTTTCTTCCAGCTTGGATATGAATCTGGGGTTTACTTCATACCTGTGCCTGTGACGTTCCAGGATGGTTTTCCTGCCCTTTTCCAATATTCCCAGCCTGAATGAGCTGTCTGTTTTTCCTTTTAACGCCTCGATCCTTTTCTTGTCTTCCAGGATCCTGCCTGTCTCCTGATATAAAGAAAGAACTCTTGAATTTTCCTTCAATATTGCAGCATAGGAGCCTAAACGCATGGTGCCGCCGTACATGCTTTCCTTTAACAGCTTTTTCTGCGAAGGAAGGATGTCAATAACCGGATATCTTGTCTTTTTGTTGACCTCGGTTGTGTTGGCATCTTCCATGCCGCATAGGTCCCTTGCATATTCAATCACTGCCAGCTGGAAGCCGTAGCATAGGCCTAAGAAGGGGATGTTGTTTTCCCGAACAAACCTTATCGCCCTTATCTTTCCCTCTACACCTGAAGAGCCGAAACCACCAGGGATGATAAGGCCGTTATAGCCCTTCAATTCATCTAATCTCTTTTCGTCTTTTTCAAATGATTTTGAGTCGATCCATTCGATTTTGATCTTAGCATTGAGGTTTGCTGCTGCATGGAGCAGCGCCTGGTTTATCGAGATGTAGGAATCTGCCAGCTTAAAATCGCCGATGTCAACGTATTTGCCGACCATTGCTATCTTTATCTCTTTCCTGTTATTGACAGAGGCTTCTACAAGCTTTTTCCACTTTGTCCAGTCTGGGCTTTTCCTTGGCTTAAGACTGAACTCATCAAGGATCTTTAAGCCTAATTTTTCCTTTTCAAGGTCCAAAGGAATCCTGTAAATAGTGTCAATATCAGGCTCTGAGATGACATAGTCCGAGCGTATATTCGCATAGGTCTCTATCTTTTTCTTCCTTACATCATCCAATGCTTTTTTTGCCCTGCATATGATAAAATCCGGTATTATTCCATGCTCTGTCAGCATCCTTATGGCCTGCTGGGTGGGCTTTGTTTTCATCTCCACTATATGGGAAGGGACTGGAAGATATGTTATCAATATGTAAATGATGTTTTCCTTGCCTATCTCCCTTTCAAGGCTTTTCATCGAAAAAAGGAAGGGGACATTTTCATAGTCGCCTATCGTTCCTCCTATCTCTACCAAGCAGAAATCATAGTTCTTAGAGGATTCAAGGATCCTCCTCTTTATCTCGTCAGGGATGTGAGGTATGAACTGGACGGTCTTGCCAAGGTATTTTCCTGCCCTTTCATTGTCAATGACTTTCTTGTAGATCTGGCCGGTGGTTATGTTGTTTGTCCGGGAGATGTTTATGCCAAGAAACCTTTCATAATTGCCAAGGTCCTGGTCAATCTCACCGCCGTCATCTGTGACCCAGACCTCGCCGTGCTCTGTAGGCCTTAATGTTCCGGCATCATAATTTATGTAGGGGTCTATCTTTACAGCTGTAACCTTGTAGCCGTATTCCTGGAGGATCTTTCCGATGGAAGCGGTCGTCACTCCCTTGCCTACACCAGATATTACGCCTCCTGCTATAACAATGATCTTAACCATGGATAAGCACCCCTATGCATCTCTCAGAAGAAGTCATTAATAAACCTTTTGCTTCCTGCATTAAAGAGGTATGTAGGCATTTATTTATAAATTTTGCTGATTATTGGGGGTTTTTAGGAGGATAATTCGATTTTTTGAATTTTTATTTTTTTGGGGTACTGTTAGTGTTTGACTGATAGAAAGTATTTTATAGTATTGTATTTAGAATACTATCTTATGATAAAAAACAAACTATGCCCCAAATGCCAAACCCATTCTTTAGTCAAGAATGGTTTGACTTCAGGAAAAAAACAAAAATACCATTGCACCCATTGCGGTTGTTATGGTAGCCTGGATTCAAAAAGATACACAGAGGAGAAGAAGGAAGAGATACTAAGAGCGTACAAAGAAAGAGCCAGCTTAAGAGGGATACATCGCATATATGGTGTAGCAATTACTACTGTTCTTTATTGGATTAAAAAAAAGCAGAATTACTAGGATGCTTTCTTAAGACACTTCTGCCTGCAAGAACAGGAGATGTTCTTGAGTTAGATGAACAATGGTCATTCTGTATATCTAAGGAAAATCAAATTTGGTTGTGGATTGCTTTTTGTAGACGAACACAACAAGTTGTATCTTATCATCTAGGTGAAAGAACAATAGAGTCGTTTGAGAAATTCTATAATCAGATCCCACCTGAGTATGCTGCTTGCTTGTCAAGAAGTGATAAGTGGCAGGGATATAAAAGAATCCATTCGTGGTACCACAAAAGGTGTAGTAAGAAAGAAGGGGAAACGAATTATGTTGAAGGATTCAACAATCTATTAAGGCAGAGAATAGCTAGATTAACAAGGAAAACATGTGCATTCTCTAAGTCAATAGACATGCATAAAGCTGTACTGAAAATATTCTTATATAAATATAATAATGCAAAGAAATCAGTCAAATGATAACACTACCTTTTTTGGTGCATATAAAATAAGTTACCACTATTTAGTTATAAAAATAGAAAGATTTAAATACTAGAGGTTATCCTCTGATATATTAATTAATAAAGACGTGAAACTAAAATGGCATTTTTAATAGAATGTGGAAAACTTTTCAAAAGAAGAGGTACTGGTTTAACTACCAGAACAATGATGGGATTAAGTCTTATAGGAGCACCAATCGCTTATGAGATGTTAAACCCACCCTCACTCTCTGCTCAAGCAGTTAAACAGGCTCCTATTAAAGAAGAATTAGAGGAATTAATAAGACTTGTTGAAGAATCACCAGACCATAGGTGGGAAGAATATTCTGAAAGGTATTTTAATGAAGAGGATAAAGATAAAAACGACCCTTTCGCTCCAAAGGTGGTTGTTAGAAGGGATATGGATAATAAGAATTATACATCTGTTCAGATTAAAGGTGAGGAAGGTTCCTGTGTGGAGTATGGCTCAGATGGGTACAATCCGGATAATATAAATCAAAGTGAAAATATAGTTGAGTATAAAGATGATGGCACTATTAAGCAAACAACATGGAGTAATGGTACAGCAGCCATGAAGGCTGCTGAAATTAAGCTTAGGCAAGCAATAACAAATTTCAGGAATAGATGGAAGAAACCTAGCAAAGGTTACCATATAATTGTTGATATCAGCAAAACAATGGATACTGCCTATTCTGATGTCGGCTCGTCTCTTAGCCAGGTTTTGTCTAAATATGCTGGTTCAGGCGTTAAAGTAACAGCATTAGCAGGTCGTGATAGTTTTCCTGTATATGAAGGAAATGATTCTAAAGCCGCATCCAAAAATATCACGGATTTTTTTAATAGGAATAGAGTAAATGTTAATCAGTACACTGAACTTGAGGCTTTGGCAGAAGAAGTTAAAGAAAACAAGGACCTTTCTAATGTGTATATAGTAGCAGGCCATAGTATACTTAGTGATCCGGGTGATTCATTTAGTTCAGATCTCAGAAAAAAGAATGTTCAAATTATTGAAATACAGGATCCACAATTAACCCATCTAAAATACGGCAGTAACCTTACAACAAGCGGGAACTATCATCCTATTACTGTAAATCAATTGTCAGAAACTCTTAATACTATCTTAAAATAGAATAATTATTAATACTAACTCTATTACAGAAACAATATCAGCTATCTATTAATAAAACTTCTTCTCCCAAAAACAGAAAGTTATTAATAGAGGACACTATTAATAATTTAAAATGGCCCAGATAATTATTGTCAATTACGGCGGACAATATGCGCACCTTATTGCCAGACGGGTTAGGGAGCTTAATGTTTATTCTGAGATCGTTCCGTATGATGTTGCTGTAGAGGATGTCAAGAAGATGAAGCCTGCAGGGATCATACTTTCAGGAGGGCCTTCTTCTGTTTATGATGCTAAAGCGCCTGTATCTAAAGCTGGTATCCTGGATCTGGGCATTCCTGTACTGGGGATATGCTATGGGCAGCAGCTGATAGGGAAGCAGCTGGGAGGGAAGGTAACGCCCAATAAGATAAAGGAGTACGGGAAAAAAACGTTAATGATAAGGGATAAGGACAGGCTGTTTAAAGGGCTTAAGGATAAGGAAATTGTGTGGATGTCGCATGGGGATGCTGTGGAGGAGCTTCCAAAGGGTTTTGTGAACTTAGCTTCTACAGATTCATGCAGGAACGCCTCTATCGGCAATCCTGAAAAAAATATTTACGGTGTGCAGTTCCATCCCGAGGTTACACATACTATAAGCGGGAATAGGATACTAAGGAATTTTGTGTTTGAGATATGCATGGCTAAGAAAGACTTTGATGTAAAAGACCTGGCTAAGCAGATGGTAAAAGAGATCAAAGAAGAGGTCGGAGAGAATCATGTTATAATGGGGGTTTCTGGAGGGGTTGATTCAACAGTGGCTGCAACCCTGATAAATAAGGCAATAGGGAAAAGGCTTCACGGCATCTTTATAGACCATGGCCTGATAAGGAAGGATGAGATGAAGATAGTCAAGCAGAGGTATGATAATCTTGGCCTTAATATAAAGTATGTCAGGGCAGCTGACATATTCCTTAAAAGGTTAAAAGGTATAACAGACCCTGAAGAAAAAAGGAAGATAATTGGAGCGACATTTATCGATGTTTTTGAAGAAGAGGCTAGGCTGCTGGAAAAAAAGCATAAGGAGATAAGGTTCCTGGCGCAGGGAACCATCTACCCGGACAGGATAGAGTCTGCGCAGCCTTCTAAGGAGGCGAACAAGATTAAAAGCCATCATAATGTCGCTCTTCCTGAAAAGATGAAACTTAAGGTGATAGAGCCGTTAAAGGATCTCTATAAGGATGGGGTTAGGAAGCTGGGAGAGGAATTGAGAATACCTAAAGAGCTTTTGTACAGGCATCCGTTCCCAGGGCCTGGACTGGCTGTCAGGATATTGGGAGAGATAACAGAAGAAAGAATAAGGGTGCTGCAGGAGGCTGACCAGATCTTTATCGTGGAACTTAAAAGGAACAAGCTTTATGACAAGGTGTGGCAGGCGTTTGCTGCCCTGCTGCCTGTGAAAACAGTAGGAGTGATGGGGGATGCTAGAACGTATGAAAATGTAATCTCTTTAAGGGCTGTGACAAGCGTAGATGCGATGACAGCTGACTGGGCAAAACTGCCGTATCCTTTCTTAGAGAAGGTCTCTAACAGGATAATAAACGAGGTCAAGGGCGTTAACAGGGTTGTCTATGATGTTACGCAGAAGCCGCCGGGAACTATAGAGTATGAGTGAGGCCTTATCTCTTCCCAAAACCATTATAATATTCCTCTAAGCTGTTCACAGAGATCTTGTGATTGACTAATGCCTTGATGGCCTTTACTGCTGCTTTTGCAGAGCTTATCCTGGTGATGTAAGGGATGCCTAATTCTATGCATTTTCTTCTTATAACAGCGGAATCGCTTTTTGGATGGCTGCCACGGTGGATGTTAATGACTAACTGAATCTCTTTATCTTTCATCATCTCCAGGATCAGGGAATCTTCCCTTAGCTTTGGAACCTTGATTGAGCTTACACCATGCCCCTTAAAAAACTCTGATGTCCGCCTTGTGCAGTAGAGCTTAAAGCCAAGCTCTATAAGCTCTTTGGCAACAGGAACAGCCATTTTCTTGTGCTCATCCTTGCCTATGGCTATAAGGATCTTTCCTTTTGAAGGAAGGTTGGTGCCGGCTGCAGACTCTGCCTTGAAAAAGGCCTTATCAAAATTCTCGTCGATGCCCATAACCTCACCAGTGGACTGCATCTCAGGGCCAAGTTCCGGGTCAACACCCTGCAGCTTTAAGAAGGGGAATACCACTTCCTTGACAGAGGCAAATGCAGGCTCTTTATAGTGCTTAAGGTCAAGCTCTTCCAATGTCTTTCCAAGCATTATCTTTGTCGCCATCTTGGCCAATGGGATGCCGATCGACTTGCTTACATACGGAACAGTCCTTGATGCTCGGGGATTTGCTTCAAGGATATATACAACATCATCCTTGACTGCCATCTGGATGTTGATAAGGCCTACTGTCTTTAATGCAAGGGCTAATTTCTTGGTATAGTCAATTACCTTATCCTTTATCTCCTGCCTTATATTCTGTGGCGGGATGACACAGGCAGAATCTCCTGAATGGACGCCTGCTTCCTCGATATGCTCCATGATAGCTGCAACAAAAACATCCCTGCCATCGCATAATGCGTCAACGTCAAGCTCGATAGCATTGTCAAGGTACTTATCAATCAGGACTGGATGTTCAGGATTGACATCAACAGCTTCCCTCATATAGCTCTCTAATTCCTTGCCATTATCAACTATCTGCATCGCTCTGCCTCCTAAAACATATGAAGGCCTTACCAGGACAGGATAGGTTATCCTGTTGGCTATTGCAAGGGCCTCTTCAAAGGACATTGCAGTGCCCCATTCTGCAGAGGGGATTTTTAATTCATCAAGGATTGCGCCAAACCTTTTCCTGTTCTCTGCAGTATCTATGCTTTCAGGCTGCGTGCCTAAGATGTTAACGCCGGCTTTCTCCAGCTTCATGGCCATATTGATAGGGGTCTGGCCGCCGAACTGGAGTATGACGCCAAGAGGTTTTTCTTTCTGGACTATGTTAAGGACATCCTCATATGTAAGAGGCTCGAAGTAAAGCTTGTCAGATGTGTCAAAATCTGTTGAAACTGTTTCGGGATTATTATTGATGATTATGGCTTCATAGCCAAGCTCTCTTAAGGCAAAAACGCTATGAACACAGGCATAATCGAACTCGATTCCCTGGCCAATCCTTATGGGGCCGCCGCCTACAATTATCACTTTTTTCTTATTATCTGTAGGATTTGACTCGTCTTCCTGCTCGTACGTTGAATACAGATAAGGTGTATAGGCTTTGAACTCTGCAGCACAGGTGTCAACCATCTTATATTTGGGGAGGATGTTGTTTTTTACCCTGAATTCTCTTACTTCCTCTTCTGTTTTTTTGGTTATGTCTGCTATCTGGATGTCTGAAAACCCGTTCCTCTTTGCTTCTGTGACAGATTCTTTTGTGAGAGAGATTTTTTCCCCTAACCCGTAGATGTTCTTTATTTTCTCTAAGAACCATTGGTTTATGCCGCTTATCTTATGGATCTCTTCAGGGGAGATGCCTATCCTTAATGCATCCCTTATGTACATCATCCTCTTATGGGTAGGAACCCTAAGGTTCTGGATGACCTCTTCCCTGTCAGAGCAGAACTTGTCCTTCTTGTCATGGCCTAAGCCGGACCTTCCTACCTCCAAAGACCTTAAGGCTTTTTGCAATGCCTCTTCAAATGTCCTGCCGATGGCCATTGTCTCGCCAGTGGATTTCATCTGGGTCCCGATCCTTTTGTCCACTGTCTCGAACTTGTCAAAAGGCCATCTTGGTATCTTGACAACAACATAGTCAATTGTCGGCTCGAAACAGGCCTTGGTCTCTTTGGTAACATCATTAGGAATCTCGTCAAGCGTCATCCCTATTGCGATCTTGGCTGCTATCCTTGCAATGGGGTAGCCTGTTGCTTTAGAAGCCAAGACAGAGGACCTTGAAACCCTCGGGTTAACCTCAATGATCATGTATTCCCCTGTATTGTAGTTAAGGGCAAACTGGATATTGCAGCCGCCTTCTATCCTTAAAGCCCGAATAATCTTTATTGCGGATGTCCTTAATGTCTGGAAATCATAATCATTTAAGGTCTGGGTGGGGGCTGTCACTATGCTTTCCCCTGTATGGATGCCCATAGGATCGAGGTTTTCCATAGGGCAGATGATGATGCAGTTGTCGTTCTTATCGCGCATAACCTCCAGCTCAAATTCTCCCCATCCCTGCATTCCAAGGATTGCCTGCTCTATCAAAACCTGGGTAATGGGGCTTAGGTTAAGGCCGTGCTGGGTGGTTTTTTCCAATCCATCATCTGTAAAGGCTATCCCGCCGCCTGTCCCGCCTAAGGTGTAGGCAGGCCTTATTACTACTGGAAGACCTATTTCTTTGATGAACTCTTTTGCCTGTTCTACTGTGTTTACTGTCCTGCTTTTTGGGATGGGCTCATCTATCTTCAGCATCAGTTTTTTGAACAATTCCCTGTCCTCGCCCTCTTCTATTGCGTCAATGGGCGTGCCTAAAACCTCTACATTGAATTCTTTAAGAACACCTTTTTTGGATAAGGAAACTGCAAGGTTCAGGCCTGTCTGGCCGCCAATCGTCGGCAATAAGCCATCAGGCTTTTCTTTCCTTATTATCTCAGCCAGGATCTCAGTTGTTAAAGGCTCTATGTAAACAGCATCTGCCATGTTTGGATCGGTCATTATAGTAGCTGGGTTGGAGTTTACCAAGACTACCTTATAGCCTTCTTCCCTTAGTGCTTTGCAGGCCTGTGTGCCTGAGTAGTCAAACTCTGCAGCCTGGCCTATTATTATTGGCCCACTGCCTATTACCATTATTTTTTTTATGTCTTTTCGTTTTGGCATCTTATTTCAAATCCTTAACAAACTTATCAAATATATTTTCAATATCCCATGGGCCGGGATTGGCTTCTGGATGCATCTGGACTGTCTGGATGGGCAGTTTCTTATGCTGCATGCCTTCTACACTGCCGTCGTTTAGGTTAAGATGTGAGACCTCTAATCCTGTCCCTTCCAGGCTTTGAGAATCTACTGCAAAGCCATGATTCTGAGAAGTGATATACACCTTGTTCTCCTTAAGGCTCTTGACAGGCTGATTTGTACCGCGGTGGCCGAACTTTAGCTTATATGTCTTCCCGCCTAAGGCAAGGGCTATGATCTGGTTCCCTAGACAGATCCCTGTTATCGGAAGTTCAGACTGCAGCTCTCTTACAGCATGAATCGCTTCTACTGCTTTCTCCGGATCGCCAGGGCCGTTGGCTACGAACAGGCCGTTTACCTTCAGATCCTTGATCTCCTCTGGCTTTGTGTTGTAGGGAAGCCGGTAAACGTTTACCTTTCTTTTTATGAAGTTTCTTATTATGCTCAGCTTAACACCTGTGTCGATCATGGCTATTGTCTTTTTGCCTTTTGCATCTATGAACTCAGGTTTTTTTACAGAGACCTTAGGAAGAAGGTTAAAGGTTGAATAATCATCAAGCTTTCTTGCTTTTTCCAGAACATCTTCACTGTTGATCTTATCCTTAGATGAGACCAAAGCGCCGTTTATTACGCCGTGCTCTCTTATCTTTTTTGTGAGCATTCGTGTGTCAATACCGGATATGCCGGGGATTTGGTATTCCTTAAGAAACTGGCTTATGCTTTTTACAGCGTTCCTGTGCGAATAGAAATCCTGGTGCTCTCTTACGACAAAGCCCTCTACCTGTATTTTTTCTGATTCAAACTTATCTTTTCTTACGCCGTAGTTTCCTATTAAGGGATAGGTTAGGGTTAAGATCTGGCCTTTGTAAGAGGGATCTGTCAAGCTTTCCTCGTAGCCAACCAAAGAAGTGTTGAAGACAACCTCGCCTGCAACCTCTTTCTCTGCGCCAAAGCCTATCCCTTCAAAAACTGTCCCGTCCTTAAGGGCTAACACTGCATTCATAGAATTATTGTTTAATGAAACTTTTTTGTCCATTAAAAAAGAGAGATACTTTTAGGTTACTTATATAGTTTTCTATTCTCAAGAAGCTATTTGTCGTCGACAGAAAAAGGGTTCCCCCTAAGAGAAGGGGTTTTTTATTTTGTACCAGAATTGGGAGAGTGGGGTTGTTTATAAATGTATTGGTGCAAGGTAAGTATTTAGTCTGAGACTAAATACTTTAAACCTCCCCACAATGACCAAACTAAAATTAATTGCCCACCCCGACACGTTATGGTTTAGGTACACAACTAAACGGTGGTAAGAGTTAAGAGTTTTGGGTTTATCTAAAATCTTCAAAGCCTATCTTTTTTAGGATTATCTTTATCTCGTTTATTGTTTTTTGCTGAGTGTCTTTATCAGACATCCTTACGAATTTTATTAATAAATCCCTCAATTCCTCATCTGTGAGGCACTTTAACTTATGGCCATCAGTAATAAAATAAAATCTGAATGATTCATATTTTATCTCTTTAATAACTATATTGCCTATATGACCTAATTCCTTGCCTTTTCTTGGAAATATCTCCAACTCTTCCATTAGACCATAGATTTTGTCGGCTTTTTTCTTAAAAATTTTTTGAATCTGGCGTACTAATTCAGGAAGAATCATCACTTTTGCCATTTTATAGATTATCTATCTTATTTTTTTTCTTAGTCCATTCTCTGGCCTGTTTTATTGTTAGGTATCCCTCTGTGTTCATTAACATATCCAGACTCTCTTTTAACTTCAATTCCTTGTACATTTTATTAATAATGTCTGTATAAGTGTCTCCTTTTTTCCCAAATTCCTTTATCTTTTCTCTGGCTCCTTTTGAAATTAATATTGTGGTATTTTCAGACATGCTCATCACCTATATAGTTATATATATCTATTATATTGTATTATATATTATTATATATAAACCTTTCGGTTTAAAATATATTATTTTTTGATACTCTATAAAATAAAGAACAGTATCACAGGCAGCAGAAGGCAGCCCATCGCATGGCTTCTCTTGACGCCTATCAGGCTGGGGATTATCCCTATGGCTGTGGATGTAATTAAGATTAATAATCCTATGATGCCTGAGAAATATATTACCATCAGGCTTATGAAGGATATTATTCCAATACACAGGGCCTTGTAGTTTACCCTGACAATAAGCCTGGAGAAGATGCGGGCAAAGAACAGGGAGAGGATCGCTGCAATACAGCCTGCTACTAATGCTATTAAAAGGAAAAGAAGCAACTGCTCAAGGCTTATGCTCTTGAGAATCTCCAGAATGGCAACTACAGCGCCGTTCCTTGCTTTCTTCAGGGTGTAGAAGGTCACTAAGGAGAAGGTGAAGTTTACGGTGTTGATGCCTCCTATAAGGATCATGAAGGCGTGATTCCCTATATCGCCAACAAGCTGCATCGCAATAATCGCTGCCTGGGCAGAGCCCAAGCCAGGAAGAAGACCTGTTAAAGAGCCTGAGAAGACAGCAGCTCCTATCGCCTTTACTTTCGCAGTGAAGCTTACCTTGATGCTTTCAGTTATGTGCTGTTTTGGTATTTCCACATTCTGGGATAGAGATGTTAATAGGGTGCTTACGCCGAACAGGCCTGAAAGGAGAGGGAAAAGGGGCTGGCCGAGGTTATGCCAGCCTAAAACAATTATCCCAAGGATTCCGGATATGAAAAATACAAAAGAGCCCCAGAATATCTTGTTCAGGCCTTTTTCCTTTAAGATCATGTAGAGGACAACAAGGATCAGGATATGGGCTATATAGGGCTGGATAAAGGAGTATATCTTAGGGACAAGGGGAAGCATGAATGGTATCAGGAATAAGGTTGCTATTAAAGCTAATAAAGAGCCAATTACTGTTAATTTAACAGCCTCATAGCCCTTGCCTTCCAGTAACAGCCTATGGCCGGGCAGTACGCCTAAAGCCATGGCAGTGTCAGGGGCGCCTAAGAATATTGACGGGATTGAATCTAAAAAGGTATGGGTTATGGCCATGGAGATTATGAAAACTGCCAGAATAAGAGGGCTGGTAAGGCCTAACAGGTAAGCAGAGGCGCTAACTAAGAATACAGAGATGAGGTTTACATGGATGCCCGGGATTAAGCCTGTTATTATTCCGGCTGTTATTCCTGCAAGCATGCCTAAGAACAACTGGAAAAACATATATGATATAGGGGTGAAGGATGGTTTAAATATTTAGTTGAAGGCGTAAATATAGTTTGGATGATAATAAAGCTTTTATTTGGGGGATAGGTTCTGATGGATTTATGTAGATGTTAAGGGGGGATAATTTTGGCTAGACTTAATAATCCATATGATACTGATTGTGCTATAGAGGAAAAGGGATTAAATATTCATGTAGAGGATAAATCAAGGATTTATACAAGGGGTATAGTTTTAGAGGAGATTACTACTGTGCAATTTAATAAATATAAATACAGGAGGCATGGAAAGGGGTGGAAGAATAATGGTGTTTGTTGTGAGATAAAAAAAACTATTGTAGGCAAGGATTATAAAAGTTTTATAACATTTCTTTTAAGGCATCCTTATGCACAGCAGGTGTGTGTCAGGGTTGGGGAGGGATGGGATAAAGAATATAAAGATAAAATAATCGACAGCAAAGGGGATGTAATCAATAATGACAGGCTTGAGGAAATGGCAAAAAAGGCTTCGGATAATGAAATAAAGGATAATTACTTTGAGATAAAATTAAAAGGTCCTAACGAAAAATTTAAAGATCCTAAAACAATAATTGAGCTTTCTGAGTTTAATTATAAAGGTAAAAGATATATAGCAGTAGTAAAAGTCGGGATTCCTCAAAATCATCATAAGCTCTTTTCAATCAAATACAATAAAAGCCACTTTGAACATGGAAACCCCTATATGGTATTTGGAATTGTCGGGGATAGGAATAATGAGTGGTTTGCCAGACAGAGCAGAAGATATAGAAAATGATGAAAGCAGAACCAAAAAGAAAAGCTTTTTAAATCAATAATAAATTCTAAGGTTTAATATGGAAGGAGTAATCAAAAACTTCAGAAGGGGAAGGAAAACCCAGACTACAAACCAGATGGTTGTTGTGGTCAAGGGCGTAGAGAAGAAGGAGAAGGCTGCTGAGCTAGTAGGCAAAACAGCGGTCTGGAAAAGCCCTGCAGGAAAGGAGATAAAAGGGGAGGTAAGGAGCGCCCACGGCAATAACGGGGCTTTAAGGATCCTGTTCGAAAAAGGGATGCCAGGACAGGCTATTGGGGATAAGGTAGAGATTAAGTGATTGGATAAAGTTATGATTCTTTTGACGGGCTATTACGAATGGAATGAGGAATAGTCCTCTTTCTTTGCTCATTTCTTTCGAAAAGAAATGTTTGAGACGGGCATGCCGGGACAGGCTATCGGGCAGAAGGTAGAGATTAAGTGATTGGACAGATTTATGATTCTTAGGATGGGCTATTACGAATGGAATTTATTTATTCCTTTGTTCTTCTGCATTATTGATTCTATTTGTCGGAAGAAATAATAACAACATAGGATTCACTCACGGATTTTTTCTGAAAAATCCTCTTCAAAAAGGAAATTTACACACTTTGTGTGCAAATTTCCTCTCCACTCAGAGTTCATCCATGTTATTATTTCTTCCTCTTAGAAATCCTACGTCTTAAAGGATAAGATAATGAACCAGATTTTATTCTCCGCCGTCTCCTCCACCGCCATCACCGCCGCCAGCTCCTTCAGCAGGGCCACTTTCTCCTTCTGCAGAATCTGCTGAACCTTTACCTTCTTGGCAGACTTCGGATTCCTGGGTTTCTCCTTCAACATCCTTTAATGAATATTCAGTCAATCTTGCATCAAGGTCCTGGTAATCAGCTGAATCCTTATCTGCAGACTCTTTTATCTGGCTCATCCTTATGGAAACATACTCTGATATTGCATCTTTGTCTGTTAGGTTGTATTCTAATTGTGCTTCCTCTTTCAGGAGGGCTTCAAGTTTATGGGAGCTGGAGTTATACATCTTAACAAGGGCATTTATGTTTTTGGAGTAGGATTTGGAGTAACGCTCTCTTACTGTAGCACGGTCCCTTTCAAGGGCAGATATCATCTTCTGGTATTTTTCTTTTGTTCCTGCATCCTTGGTCTTTTCAGATAAAGAGGTATAGATATTTATAAGCCAGCCTCTAACATCAATCTCTTCCTGAACAGTTGGTTTTCCCTTCCTTACAATATGGGCATACTCTTCGCCAATTGCCCTTTTTATAAAGGCGTCTGTTTCTATCCCTTCAAGCTGTGCCCAATTGTCTATTTTCTTGTAAGAATCAATATTACCCAATAATACTACGCTGTCTTCTGATATAGGAGCTACACCGTAGATCATATCAGGATCGCTGCTTATTACAATATAATCAATTTCAGGAGCTTTCTTTAAAAGGCCGGAATGGTTAAGCGCAAACTCATAGCCCTCATCGCTTTTCATGAAATCCTCTGCGTGCTTCTGGAGGGTATGGGCCATGCTTGCCAGCTTTCCTGTATCCCTGAAATCATAAGAACCTTTACAATCAGCCATCTTTACACCGCCTTTGTTGTAGAAAACTCGTGTTCCTTCTGTAGGTATTGCAAAGATCTTAGTAGGGGCTGTTTCTACATATTCTACGGTCTGGTCCTCTTTGCCTGTGCTGCACCATTCAGCAAAGGACAAGGCGGTATTTTCCCTTAAGTGAGGGCCCCTGTCCCCAAGAAATGAATGGTAATCAGAAGGGAATATTTCCCTTACTATCTCTTTTTCAAGCATATCAGTGTAGGTTAGAGTTTTATCTACATCGTTTGCTATATTGTCAGCTACTGTCGTATCAAACTCTATAGTAGAGTTTTGTGGGAAATACCTACAGTCTACCATACACTACTTAGTAGTGATTAATTTGTTTATAAGGTTTTCGGTTTGTGGTAGAAGGTGTTGGGGAATTAGGCGGATTAGTTAAGTTTGTTGTTTTGAAAGAAGAACTACACTAAAAGAAAAGAGTAAAAAACAAAATAAAAAAAGAATTAAACCTTACGCCTTTTTTCTTTTTTTGCCTGATATGCCTGTTGTGCAATATTGCCCATAGCTGAGATAGCTTCCTCGGGTCTCTTATAAGTATCAACTTCTCTTTGTGCTGCCTCAGGAGTGTGATGATCTTGAACCATTTGCATAAAGTTGTAATGAGTTCCACCTTTTCCAGCATGAGTAGGCCATTCCTTATCTGATGTCCAAGCACCAGCCTTTATCGAAAGCTCGTGCTGCCCCTTCCTATGTGCTAGCTGCCTTAATGCATCTCTAACCTCATCTTCATTTTCATAAGTTCCACCAGCCATTACATCAAACATTTTGCGTAATTCGCCTTCGTTTGGTATCCCATATTTTTCGCTTAGATGATGTCTAACTTTATCTATATCATCCTCACTAAGCTCCTCAACCTTCTCAAGTTCATCAACATCTTTTATCTTTTCTTGACCTGCGACGTATTTGATGAATGACAAATAGGCCTCCTCTGGTTTCTTGTGTGATGTACCAACAGCCTTCTCAAGTTTTTTTGCATGATCATCAACAGTTTTATCATAATTCTCTAAGGATTTAGCTATACTGGTATAATGGCGAGATTGAGATTTATCTAAATCTCCATCCTTTACTGCTTCCTTAACCTTATCTACCAATGTCTTAGCCATCATAAATCACCTTCCATAATTATTAATTATTATTTTATAATATTATTAGTGTATAACTCAGTTATTAGATATAAACCTTTCGGTTTTTTGTAGCTTATGGCAGTGGTGAAAAGATTTATTTGTGATTTGCTGCTTAAAAGCGAAGATTTTATATATCTCAAACTGGGTTTGAGTACAAGAAAATTTCATGGTTCATTAAAATAGTGAAATTTTCTCTAGTGTAGAAAGTTAAAAACTTTGTTTTTAAACTTTATACACTATTATAAAATAGAAGATTTTATATAGTCGTTACTTAACTCCAATAACATCAACTAGGAGGGTGTTTTGAATGGCTAGGAAAAACAAGGCATACCAAAGGCAAAAAGAGGACCAGAAAAACAGCTCTAATGATAACGATACTAATAAAAAACAGGAAGGGATGGCGGCTAAACTGCCTGCCGGACCGTTCCCGCCTCCAGCAGTTCCGCAAGGGCAGCCTGGAATGATGCAAATGCCGAAGCTTACCAAAGAGCAGGAAGGAAAATTAAAGGAGATAAAGGCTAAGCTTGAAAGGTTCCAGAAAAGAACACTGGAGAAGTTTGACAAGTACATAATGGGCATTGCTTTAATGCCTCCTCCAAAGCCTAAAGAGGGGGAGAGCATTGACAAGGACAGGATAAATGTCATGGTCCTTGTAGATGATTCTGACAGCAAGAAGATGTCAAAGGCAGAGCTGAAGAACAAGCTTCTTGCAATAATGGATAAGATCGCTAAAGATATTGACAAGAACATATGCCCGGATGCCTTATTGCTGAGCGAGCTATGGCAGAACTGCTATGACGGGAAGTATGAGCTGCTGCAGCTGATTGCATTGTCAGCGCCTGTCTATGACACTGGCATGATGCAGGCTATAAAGATTGCAGAGATACATAAGGATATGGTGCTTAAGAAGTTTGAGCGATATATAGTATCCTATGTGTTAGCAGGATCCCTGATCCAGGGAAGGGCGACAAAAAGCAGCGATATAGACGTATGGATCGTCATCGATGATACAGACGTAAAAAGGATGACCAGGGCTGAGCTTAAAGACAAGCTAAGAGCGATAATAATCGGGATGGGGATAGAGGCTGGAGAGATTACTGGAGTGAAGAACAAGCTTAACATCCAGGTATACATACTGACAGACTTCTGGGATTCACTGAAAGAGGCTAACCCCATAATATTCACCCTGCTGAGGGATGGTGTGCCGTTCTATGACAGGGGGATATTCATGCCATGGAAACAGCTGCTGAAGATGGGCAAGATAAAGCCGTCAGCAGAGGCTATTGACATGTTCATGGCAACAGGGGAGCAGATGCTGAGAAGGGTGAGGAACGAGCTTAAGAACATAGGGATGGAGGACATATATTATTCAATATTGACGCCGTCACAGGCAGCCCTGATGCTTCATGGCGTCCCGCCGCCGGCTCCAAAGGAGACTGCTGAGCTTATGAGGGAGATATTCGTGAAAAAGGAGAAGCTCCTGGAAGACAAATACGTAAATATACTGGAAAGGGTTATTAAGAACAGGAAGGACATTGAGCACGGGATCAAGAAAGAGAGCACAGGAAAGGAGATAGATGTGATGCTTAATGATTCAGAGAAATACCTCAAAAGGATAAACAGGCTGTTTACGCAGATAGAGAAGATAAAAGAGGAGAAGGACATGCTTAATGTCTATGACACGATCGTGACGATAATAAGGGATGTGCTTAAGATGGAGGGCATCGAAAGGGTGGCAGATGAAGAGGTTGTGAAGCTGTTCGAGGATGAGCTTATATCAGAGGGCAAGATCCCTGCAAAATACCTAAGGGTGCTGAACGAGATAATAAAGGCAAAGAAGGATTATGATACCAATAAGCTTACACAGCCAGAGGTCGAGAAGGCAAAGAAGGATTCCGGCGCTTTCATCAAATTCCTTGTAGAATACATGCAGAGAAAAAGGGGAAGGGAGCTTGAAAGGGCGAAGATAAGGGTTAAGCACGGCAACAGGTACGGAGAGGTCTTACTGTTTGAGGATAAGGCGTTCATAATACATGACATAGACAAGGAAGAAAAAGAGATAAGCAAGGCAAAAATAAATAAGGACGGAAGCTTAGGGACAGTGGCGAGATCATCCTTAGAGGACATGGAAAAGGTGCTGGCAAGGGTCGAGATACCTCCAAAGGTGTTCATAAAGGAGAAGATATTCGAAGACCTTAAAAGCATCTTCGGGAAGGATGTCGAGGTTCTGGTGAATTATTAGTTCTGTGAAAATGAGTGATGGAGAAACTAATCTTAAAATTAAGTTAATGTTAACTAAAGAGGTAGATTCTTTTCTGGAATCGCTGAAGTCAGAGATTGGTAATGAGATTTCGAAATTGTTGAAATCTTCAGAAAATGCACAAGAACAAAAAAGACAAGCTAAAACTGAGGTAACCGGTGAAACTTTTAATATTCGTATTAATAAATGCTATGAGGGTGGTGTGGTGGTGACTGAATATCCAGTCACAGATTATACTAATGATTATTAATGTTATTAACAGTTCTTTATTAGATTTAGCAAAACCTTTATATATTCTCTATGTTATAAAACAGGGATATGGCAGAGGAAGGACTATGGGATGAGCCGTCTTCAGAGCCGCCAACGTATGTTAGGTTCAAGGGCATCTGGGATATGCAGGATATTTATGATACTATTGCAGACTGGTGCAGGAAAAGGAAGCTGAAGTTCCATGAAAGGGTCTACAAGCATAAGCACCCTTCTCCTTACGGCGTTGAAAGGCAGTATATCTGGGATGCTACCAGGATAGAGAATGAGTATATACAGTTCATATACCACATATATGTCCACACTTATGA
>JAHWHQ010000120.1 GCA_019323195.1 Candidatus Woesearchaeota archaeon
AACAATAAATGATAAATGCGAGGAGGAGGATTCCCACGTCAGAACCTACGGTTCCGACACCTCCAAAGGCTTACGCCATGCCATAACAATAAATGATAAATGCGAGGAGGAGGATTCGAACCCCCGTAAGCACTAAGCTAATAGGTAACCTACGCTTTAAGCGACCTAAGCTTGGATTTTTCTTAAGAAAATCTATCCCGTTTGGCCACTCCGGCATCCTCGCATTTGAAACGCTGATTAATTCTCTTAAGCTTTCTTTATTTTGTAATTGTGAGAGATTTAAAAATTTATCTATTTTTTCAAAAGGTTTATATACTTTGATTTAATGGGTTATAGTTAATCATGAAAAAGGTGATATCCAAAAAAAGAGAAGAGGATTTTGTACAGGATAGGGTTAAGACAGGAATACCTGGCATGGACGAGGTGTTGAAGGGAGGGCTAAGGAGAGGCTCCTGCGTTTTGATTACAGGGCCGCCAGGAACAGGGAAGACCATAGCTTCGATACAGTTTATCCTTGAAGGGGCTAAAAATAATGAGCCAGGAATATACATAACCTCTGAGGAAAGTATAGAGGATATAAGGAACTATTCCAAATCGCTGGGCATGGACATAACCCCTTATGAGAAAAAGGGGCTGATAACGCTTATAGAGCAGCCTATGATGCCTAAGAAGCTTATGTCAATAGCAACACCGCTTGAGATCATCAAATCAAAGAAAATAAAGAGGGTTGTACTTGATTCTATAACACTGTTTGAGTACGCTTATTTTCCTGAAGAGGTCTCTTACAGGAGAGAGGTATTGTATTTTACACGAAAGATGAATGAGATGGGCGTTACGCTCATCACGATTGCTGAGAAATCCATCAAGAACATTGATGAGGTGGAGTATAAGCCGGAGGACTTTTTATTTGACGGGCTGATTATCCTGATGAAGATAAGGAAGGACTCTTCTTTTGAGCATTGCATTCAGGTTTCTAAGATGAGGGGGCAGGACCACCTGCTGGATATATTCCCCTTTAAGATAGGCACAGGAGGGATCGAGGTTTTCCCTAAGCAGCTTCCTTTTTCATTGATAGAAAAGAATACAGCGAAATTTAAGTGAAGATGGCAATAAAGAGGGTTTCTACAGGCATTCCTAAGCTGGATTCCCTGATACAGGGCGGCTTTAAGAAAGACAGCATTAACCTTGTTGCAGGAACTGCGGGAAGCGGAAAAAGCATCTTTGCGATGCAGTTCCTAGTTGAAGGTATTAAGAGGAACGAGCCAGGGGTCTATATAACGTTTGAGGAGAAGAAGAAGAAGTGCTATGAGGATATGCTTGAGTTTGGATGGGACCTGCAGAAGTATGAGGATAAGGGAAAATTTGTCTTCCTTGAGTATACCCCTGAGCAGGTTAAGAAGATACTGACCGAAGGAGGGGGGATAGTGGAGTCTGTTATTGAAAAGAGCAAGGCAGAGCGGATAGTAATTGACTCGATAACCTCTTTTTCGCTTTTGTACGAGGATGAGCTGACAAGAAAGGAGGCGGCGCTGGCATTATTCGACTTTATCAATAACTGGAACTGCACAGCAGTCCTTACATCTGAGAATGAGATGCCTGAGCAGAACATCATCTCAGCGGCCCTTGGATGCGAGGTTGACGGCATAGTGCTTCTTTACCATTTTAAGATAAGGGGGGTAAGGAAGAGGGCGTTAGAGGTGCTGAAGATGAGGGGCACGAAGATACCTGAAAAGACAGTAGACCTGGAGATAACCAACAAAGGGATTAAGATAAATCCAAGGAAGATCGATGTTTTTTAGGTTGAGATGAATCCTTTAGGGATTTTCTATGTTGATTGTGAGGCAGAAATGCTTTCTAATCGTATTTCCACTTGCCAATCCTGATTCCTTAAAATCTTGGGTTTAGAGGCTCTGTAAAACCAAAATCCTTATCCCACTTGCCACTTGCCAACCATGCATAGGATATTTAAATGAATGGTTCTTATAATCATCAATGGCACAAAGATCAGGTTTTTGCAGCCTGCCTTTGCATACAGGAGCCTGCCCCAGATGGCTGTTTGGGAGAATGCGGAAATTGGCAGGGGTTATCTCAGAGATAATTATTGATGAGTATGGAAGCGAGGAATATATAAAAAGATTAAGTGACCCTTTTTTCTTTCAGGCATTTGGCTCTGTTCTTGCATTTGATTGGCATTCTTCTGGATTGACTACTACTGTATGTGGTGCATTAAAGGAATCATTGAACAGGGAAAATTCAGGGATCAAAATAGCAGGTGGTAAAGGCAATACAAGCAGAAAAACCCCTGAGCAGATACTTCAGTTTGGGGACGAGTTTGGATTATCAAGCTATAAGATCGATAAGATGGTCTACAGCTCGAGGATGACTGCTAAGGTTGACAACAGCCTGATACAATGCAGCCCGCATTACCAGCTTTACCACCATTCCTTTGTCTTTACTGAGGACGGAAAATGGGCAGTCATACAGCAGGGCAAGAACGAGAGATATGCAAGAAGATACCATTGGCTTTCAGATAATGTCAACAGCTTTGTCTTGGAGCCAGGAAGTAATATCTGCGGCGAAAGAAAGGAGGAAGGGGTTCTGGATATGACTGCAAAGGAAAGCGAGGAAACGCAGGAAGCCAGCCTGGACCTGGTCAGGGATAATCCTAGACATATTGAGAAATATGTCAAGAAGCCTGAACAGAAAACACTGTCTGAGTTTTCATACGGAAAAATCAGGTCGTTTACCATGTCTCCAAGGCATACTATAATTGACATGGATAAGAGGAATGTTGAAACCCTGAAAAGGGCTTATGAGATACAGCCTAAGACATATGAAGAGCTTATAGCGATCAAGGGTGTAGGGGCCAAGACTATAAGGGGATTAGCGGTTGTCTCTGAGCTGGTGTATGGGACAGGGGCGAGCTGGAAGGATCCTGTGAAGTTTTCGTTTGCTTATGGAGGTAAAGATGGCATACCAAGGCCGGTAGATAAGAAAGAGATGGACGAGTCTACACAGATTTTGAGGGATGCTGTAAGAAATGCTAAGATCGGGGATAGGGAGAAGCTTAGTGCCATAAAAAGATTGAATAAGTTTATATAGTAGCATTCCTTATTTACATATATAGCTAGTATATCTTACAGGGGGTGAGATATGATGCCTACAAAAGGAGCCAGGAAAAAGACAAAAGCAAAGGAAAAGAAGGTATCCCGGGAGAAGGTTAAGGAAGAAAAGTTGGGTAAGGAGATAGGAAAGGTTACGCACTATTTCACCAACATAGACGTTGCTGTAATCGAGCTGAGCGGTAAGTTGAAGGTAGGGGATAAGATAAGGATAAAGGGAGCAACATCAGATTTTGAGCAGAAGGTTGATTCTATGCAGATAGAGCATAAGAGCATTAAAGAGGCGAAGAAAGGGCAGGGTATTGGCATGAAGGTTAAGGAGCATGCAAGAGAGCATGATGTTGTTTATAAGATTGCCTGATCAGGTTCCATAAGAAAGCTTTATTTTATTATTATGGTTATTTCACCTTTAACCGGCTTATCTTTAAGCTTGAGGTAGAGTTCTTCTGCTGCCCCCCTCAGGAATTCCTCGAATTTTTTTGTCAGTTCTCTGGCTATGCAGATCTCCCTGTCAGGCATGATTTCTGACATAGATCTTAATGTTTTCATCAGCCTGTAAGGGCTTTCATAGAGGATTGATGTATCATTGCGGGATTTTATTTTATCTAAAAGATCTTTCCTAGCTTTTTCCTTTTTTGGGATAAAGCCATAGAACGTAAATGAGTCTGTGGGGAAGCCTGCTGCTGTAAGGGCTGCTATAGAGGCTGTCGGGCCAGGTATTGGTATTACCCTTATATCGTTCTTTATCGACTCTCTTATGAGGTAAAAGCCAGGGTCTGATATGCCCGGAGTGCCGGAGTCAGATACTATCGATATCTGCCTGTCCTGTTTTAACTCGCTTATTATTGCGCCTGTCTTCTTTTCTTTATTAAAATCATTAAAGGAGATTATCCTTTTTCCCTTGATATTGTAATGGCCCAGTAAGACAGAGGTTCTTCTTGTGTCCTCTGCAAGGATGATGTCTGACTGCTTTAATGTGTCCAATGCCCTTAGGGTCATGTCTTTAAGGTTGCCTATTGGGGTTGATACTATGAAGAGAGGCATTTGGCTTAGGTAATACTCTGGAAATATAAAGGTTATGGTAGGTTCGGCTTCATCCATAAAATCCTTCGGGGTTGCCATCGGCTCGCTCGGAGCCTGTCATTTCTTTAAGAGCGGCCCCTCCCCGTAAGGGGCATCACCCTCCACTCAGCATGTGTTACAGGATGCATCGCTCACGAACTTGATGGCAACCTTCATTTTATGGATGAAGCTGGTCAGTTTTTGACCCTCTTTCACTACCGTTTAATACTAAAAAAACCGAAAGATTTATAAATAAGTTCTGTTTTTACTATATAATAACAACGAGCTTAGGCTCGGCCCAGGATGAAATCCCCCAAAACCTATTTCTACCTGGGTTTTTATTTTTAACTTCTTAGTCAGTATGGTGTTTTGTTACTTTGGATAAATTGTAAATTTTTAAATATTATGTTAGGCATAATACCTGTATTATGCAGACAAAGAATATGCTCAATCCCCCGGAAAGGCTTTATCCGGATATGGAGATGCCGAAGTGGATGACTTCTAAGGAAAATGCTGTTATCGTATTTGATGACCTTTAGATGCTTAGTTTCCTGCCGTCAACAGTGATCTCAGGATTCCTGAATATCTGGTCAAGGTGAATTATAGCGTAGATAGTTCCGCCAAACCAGTAGTTTGAGCCGATGCCGATGTGCGCTGTGCCTAATGTCTTCTCATCTATGAGGGTAGAGCCTATGATCTTTGCCTTCGGGTTCAGGCCGATGCCTAGCTCGCCTACCTTGTAGACGCTCTTGGGGTTTTTAGAGCGGCCAGCAGCCCATTTTAAGGTATTCTCTAGCTTTTTTGCCTCTTCCCCGCCTTCAATCCCGATAAGGCTTCCCTGCTCTATCTTTAATGTAATTGGCTTTTTTATCAGGGTGGTGTGCTTATGGTTCCTTGAGCTTCCGTCTATAACAACCTTTCCCTCTACCTTGCTGCTGTTGCAGGGGATGTATACCTCGCCTGCCGGCAGGTTGCCCCCTTTTCCAGGCTCATTATAGGAGCCGTCAACAGATATCGCCTTCATACCGTCAACATTGTAATATAGGTCTGTCCCTGCTTCAGTCCTGACATTAATCTCTTTGGCAGGATCCAGGATGTCCTTGACCTCTTTGTGCTTTGCCCTAAGGGGCTTGTAATCAACATCGATTGCGGCAATAACATCGTCCATCTTTTTTGTTGGAAGGTCGCCGAGGCTTAAGGCAGAGACAAAACGGTGCTTTCTTTTTTCGCAGAACTTCCTGAAGCTCTTGCCTACATCCTTAAGCGAGCCAAGCTTGTCTGACATGTTGATAAAGACAACATTCTTCTCTTCAAGGCTCCTTAATGACTCTATGACATCGCTGTCAGCAGAATCCCCCCTTGACCTTATGTCCTGGATGACAAGCTTGGTGTCCAGGTTGAGGGATTTGGCAGCAAGATAATAAGCGCCTGACAGGACAGGGGCGATCCTTTTATTGCTGAACCCCTTGTCGCCCATTATAAGAACCTTCTCATTGGTGACGCCAAAGCAGGGGTTGAAGATCTTCTTAAGGTAAAAGGAGGTCTTTTCAGTCAGTTCATAAAGGCCGTTATGCTTTAACCATTGGATAGACTGGATTGTGTCCATAGAAATGAAAAATTTGCACCATGTTAATAAAAGTTTCGTTTGGGTTAGAAGGAAGATATGATCTAAATTTATTATTTTGGGTGAATGCCCTAGTAATTTTGTTTTTATCTGTTCCCAGATAAATAAATCTACTCTCTCATAGTAACATTTAAATAGGAATTTCTTATCCTGATAACCCTATAATTAAAGGATTTATGCATAACATGGTAGTTTCAAACAAATTTGAGGAACTGAGGCAGGAATTAGAGCATATTATAAATGGATTCAATGACGGCCTTTCCAGCAGCTCAAAGCAGACCAGTACTGGTTTAGAGCAGGACCTGGACCAATCTGCAGGACATTTTAGTATGGGCCAGAGCCATAATGTCCTGGGTTATATGGCAGACCAAATAGCCGCATTTGGAGATAGAATTCTAAGGTTTGGAGCTGTTCTTACAGCTACATATATGCTCTCCCCAGACAGGAGGGGCTTTATGGTTGGAAACTCACTTGGTCTCTTGGCAGCTTTTTCCGGGTGCACTCCAAAAAATGCTTTTGTTGTGGATTCTGTTGATGATGTGAAGGAACTGGATAATCTGCTTATTGAGTTTGAGGATTATGTTTTACAGAACTCTGCCTTTGGTGAAAAATTAAGACCCTTTTTTTCCCAGGCGCCTGAGCCAACATGGAAAAGGTATGATGATTATTCCAGTATCAGGGTAAAGGATGGAACTATATATTTTCCTCATAGTGATACAAAACTTAAATTACCTATTACATCTAAAAATAAGATAGAACTGGATTGCGGCAATCCCGTTATGAGGCTGAGCTATATATTGAATGGCATCCCTTTACTGAATATTCTAAGACTATATGGGACATTGAGCTATTTCCATCATAGGCAATCAGAACTGGACATCCTGTCTGAGATTGTATGGGGTGAAGGCATGAGCTACTGGTACTCCGCTGAAAATGATTTTATTATCTTTTCTAAAAGGCCGGTAAGCAGTCAACCTACTCGTTTATGTCCGAATGGCGGATTAAGATTTACAAACGAGAAACTGATTCATGAATCTAATATAACCTCATTCGAGATGCGTCAGCTTTATACTAAGGCAGTAGATGAATTTAAGTGGAAAACAAATTCTTTTAATCCTAACACTTTCAACTATACAATAATTGAAAAAAGGGTATATGATATCTTAAGAAGAAAATTTATCCAGGATGATAATGCAGCCATACTTGAGAGGGCTCATCTCTGCTTTGTTGCTTCCCCTTTTAACCTGCTTAATAACCAGATAGGGAAAAGGCAGATAGTTGAGAGGGTATCCTATATTACTGGTGGACAGGAAAACATCGACCAAATACAAAATGCTGTGGATGTATTGGAAAGGGCTTATTCTGTTTTGTTGAATCCCTCAATGCGGGAATCTGATGCGTATATGAAGGTTGCAGAGGCTGTGGCAAGACATAAGAATTCAATTGATGATAATGGCAGGTACTATGGGATGGAAGAGACAGTGGATGAATGGGAAAAGCAATATGGTGAAGGGTCATTGACATGTTTGAACAAACGCAGGAAAAGTTCACTGATAGAACTTAAAAAGGAAGTGAAGAGTTTGTTTGAAGAGTTTAGGTGGCGTAAAGGCTACTCGGGCATAGTATGTAATATAGAATCATATAGGGATGATTCTTCAAAAAAATAAACGCGAAGGGATATATAGTTAATAGACAGGTCTATCTTCAAATAAATAGTGATTTATATAATCTTTATATAAATTACATAGGATAGATATATATACCTTAAAGTATAGTTTATACTCTATTCTAGTTTTTTCTTGTTTTATCTGGGATTAGCCACGAAGATGAAGGACTCTTATGGAAAAGGTAGGGCGAAAGGGGCGGATTATAATGTTTATATTACGTGGCTCTATAGGTTATGCAGGCGTAAAGAAGACATAAGAACTATAGAGGAATGTTTTGATAAGGAGAGGGATAAAATAAAAGAGGAAGCATTTATCCAAGATGATATATCCGAAAATTTAGATGAAAACATTAATAAAATTGCATTCGTAGAAGCAAGTAAAACTCTTCGTGATAGATTAGGCATCCCATATAAAAAGGAAGAGACGTATAGGCTGATAAGAAAGAATTACATCAGCAGGAAGATAGTAAAGCGCCTATATTCATCGAAAAAATAAAGATAAAACCCAAACCTATTTAAAAAACAGGGTCTTTCTTATCTAACATGATAAAAGCAGTATTATTTGACCTGGACAATACCCTGATAGACTTCATGCGGATGAAAAGGAACAGCTGCGAGGCTGCTATCTCTGCCATGATAGATGCAGGGCTTAAGATTAAGAAGGAAAAAGCGCTCAAGAAGCTGTTTAAGCTTTATGATAAGTATGGATTAGAGGAGAAGAAGATATTCCAGAGGTTTCTTAAGGAAGAGACTAAAAAGATAGATTACAGGGTGCTTGCTAACGCTATCGTCGCTTACAGGAAGGTTAGGGCATCCTACCTGCAGCCCTACCCGCACACTGATTATGTGCTTATAAGGCTGAAGTCAAAAGGGATAAAGCTGGCTATAGTAAGCGATGCTCCCAGGCTTAAGGCATGGCTTAGGCTAATGGCCATGAACATAGGCAATTTCTTTGATGTGGTTGTGACGTTCGAGGATACAAAAGAGCTGAAGCCTTCTTCGCTGCCTTTTGAGGCTGCGCTGAAAAGGTTAAAGCTAAAGCCAGAGGAATGCCTTATGATAGGCGACCTCCCTAACAGGGACATAGAAGGGGCTAAAAAGCTAGGTATGAAAACATGCTTTGCCAGGTACGGCAATACGAAGGTCAAGAAAAGCGATGCTGATTACGAAATTAAGGATATAAAGGAGCTTCTGAGGATTGTTTAGCTTAGATTATAGCTGTTTCTTCTTAGCCCATGCCTTCAGCCTTAAGGCATTGAGCTTGATAAAGCCTTTTGCATCCTTCTGGTCATAGTTTCCATGCTCTTCCATGGAGGCTGTCTTTTCATCATATAAGGAGCAGGGAGAAGAGCGTCCTGTTATTATTACATTTCCCTTATACAGCTTGACATTGACCTTGCCTGTAATATTCTCCTGGCTCTTGTCGACCATTGTCATCAATAGCTCCAGTTCAGGTGAATACCAGAAGCCGTTATAGATCAGGCTGGCTATTTTTGGGATTAAGCTGTCCCTTAGCTGCTTTACCTCCTTGTCCATTGTTATGCCTTCTATGTCAAGATGGGCTGACATCAGTATTGTTCCGCCAGGTGTCTCATAAACGCCCCTTGATTTCATGCCTACAAAACGGTTTTCCACCAGATCGACCCTTCCTATGCCGTTTGAGCCGCCAACCTTGTTGAGGTATGTGAAAAGCTTTAACGGGTCTGTCTCTGTGACATTGTTTGTCTTGTCTACAACCTTGACAGGGATACCTTTCTTAAACTCGATTGTTATCTCTGTCTCCATATCAGGGGCTTTTAACGGGGAGACTGTTGTTTCGAACATCTCCTCAGAAGGCCCTTTTGAGACATCCTCCAGAATTCCTGATTCATAGCTGACATGCATAAGGTTAGGGTCGGTGCTGTATGGCTTCTTGGCAGTAACCTTTACAAGAATATTATTCTTTTTGCAGTAATCTATCATGTCAGAACGTCCCTGGAATTTGCTTAAGAACTCTTCGTCCTTCCATGGGCTTATTATCTTAACATCAGGCATTAAGGTGTAATATGCAAGCTCAAACCTTACCTGGTCGTTTCCTTTCCCTGTAGAGCCGTGCGCGACAATATTGGTCTTTTCTTTTTTCGCTATCTCTATCTGCTTTTTGGCTATAAGAGGCCTTGCTAAGGATGTTCCAAGAAGGTATTTTCCTTCATAGACAGCGTTAGCCTTGACTGCTTTGAAGACAAAGCCTGTCAGGAATTCCTTTTTCAGGTCTTCGATGTAAACCTTAGATGCCCCTATATCAAGGGCTTTTTTCTCTGCAGCCTTGAAATCCTCATCCTGGCCCACGTCTGCAATATAAGCTATTACGTCATAGCCTTTGTCGATGAGCCATTTGAGTATTACAGATGTATCTAGGCCGCCTGAATAGGCCAGTACTACTTTTTGCTTATCTGAATCTTTCATTCTATATGTGAAAATTCATTGTTTTATAAATCTATTGACTTAGATAGGATTAAATTGGGCAGGAATGTCTGGTATGGGACATGAACATTTCATTTATTTGAGTTGGGTCTTCGTATGAATATACGATTAAGGTACTTAATAAAATTATTTCTCTCTTCTTGAAACCTGTTTACATGCTGTTTATCTATGTAAAACTGCCTTACCTCCATAATCCTTCTAATTGCTCTTTGAATATCCTCTCTGTATTCTTCACCAATTCTGTTGAAATCAGGATTTGCCTCTAATATATTTAAGTATCTCACAAAATTGTTAGATGAACAACTCAGGACACCGTCGATACTATCCCTATGTAAACCTTTTATTACTTTTTCTGGAAATGCATTTGGATGTTCATGAAACAATCGTTTGGTTGGAACAACTAACATATAGTCTATTGACCTCCTATACCTTTCCAGTACCTCAAACTCATTAATATACAGTTTTGCCTGATCTCCTGAACCTTCTATTATTATCTCTTTTGCTTTATTGTATGGGCCGCTATCTACAGCATAAAGAGCTTCATGTATATTTGTACCGTTTGGAAGTGTATCACCTTTTTGAAGTTTTTCAAAATCATCTCTCAATTTGCATCTAAGATTTATTGTTAAATCAATAAAATAAGTACCCAATACAGAATTCATGGAACAAAGTTTTTTGTTAGTTTCTTCAGTTTCAGGATCAGATTCCATACTAATTGGTAAATTGTGAAAGTGATAATAGAAACAGTCGTATAGTTTGGAAAGGGTAATATCCTTAAAGAAACTAACAACATCATCTTCTTTAAACCTTATTTTTCTTCTAAAAACCATTTCAAGTAAAATAAAGAATGATATAAACTTATATAAATATTGCTCCAATTTACCACTCAACGATAAACATCATTACATAAGCCCACCATCTATGATGGTGTATAAATTATGAAATAATTTACTACACTAGAAAAAAGCATTAGCTTTTTTGTGGGTGGTTCTTGACAAATAAAGATTTCGAAGGGGCAGTAATAAATGATTTAAAGCCGTATTAAGAAAAACCCTCTATTTCAAAGATACTAAATACAAATCAAAAACCTTTAAAAACTTATATGACCCTTATTACTGTATATGCCAACCATAAAACAGATAAAGAACATAACCTACTTTACAAAAGGGCACAGGGGGTTATTATATATAGGGGACTATAAGAAGAAGAAGGTTGTCATAAAGACAGAGAGAAAGGATTCTGAGGCTGTAGGGCGGGTCGAGAACGAGGTTAATTACCTTAAGGTCCTTAACGAGAAAGGGATCGGGCCTGAATTATTATTTTACGATAAAAAATCCACTTATTTTGTCTATGGATATGTTGACGGCCTGTTCTTTCCTATCTTTCTGGAGCGTTCTGCTAAGAAGAACAGGAACCTGATAAAGAGGATAATAAAAAGCATCTTTATCCAGTGCTTCAGGATGGATAAGCTTAAGATAAACAAGGAGGAGATGCATCACCCCTATAAGCATATAATAATTGAAAATAAGACAAAAAAGCCTGTATTGATAGATTTTGAAAGGTGCCATAAGAGCAAAGAGCCTAAGAACGTAACGCAGTTCTGCTCCTATATCATCTCGGATTTTATGCTTAATATGCTGAAGGATAAGGGAATAAAAATAAATAAGGAGAGGATCATAAAGGCTGCCAAGGGCTACAGGAAGGATGTCAGCAAGAAAAGGCTGGATAAGATTACCTCTTTAATAAAATGAGCTTTGATGAAAAGGTATGGGAGAAATGCAGGCTAATACCAAAAGGAAGGGTTTCTACCTATAAGGAGATTGCAAAGGCTCTTAATACAAAGGCGTACAGGGCGGTTGGTGCTGCATTGAAGAAAAACCCTTATGCCCCTAAGGTGCCATGCCATAGGGTAATCAGTTCAGACGGTTCAATCGGCGGGTATAAGGGTAAGAGAAATTCTATGGAGAAAATAAATCTGTTAAGAGAAGAAGGTGTTGAAATAAAGAACAATAAGGTTGTTGATCTTGAAAAGAGGTTGTTTAGGCTTATTAGATAGAAGAGATATTGAAGTTTTACTTCTTCTTTTTCTTCTTCTTGATCTCTTTTTCAAGCTTTAGCTTCTCCAGCAACTCTTTGTACCTGTTCCTTATGGTGACCTCTGTTACGCCGGCAACATCTGCTACCTCTCTCTGTGTCCTTTTCTCGCCGTGCATCAAGGCAGCGACATAAAGGGCTGCTGCAGCTATCCCTGTAGGTCCTCTCCCTGATGTTAATTCTGCTTTCTGGGCATCCTCAAGAATTCCTATGCTTTTGCTCTGCGTCTCTGCAGAGAGCTTTAATGCAGAAGCAAACCTTGCAATGTAATCAGCAGGATTTGATGGCAGGATTGTAATGCCTAATTCCCTGGTGACAAACCTGTATGTCCTTCCTATCTCCTTCTTTTCGATTCCAGAGGCTTCTGAAAGCTCATCTAAGGTTCTTGGGACGTCATGACGTCTGCAGGCAGCGTATAAGGCTCCTGCTACTACGCTTTCCATTGATCTGCCTCTAACTAAGCCCCTTTGGACCGCTAAAGTGTAAATCCTGGCTGCTTCCTCCTCAACAGACTTGGGAAGCTTCAGGTAAGAGCCTACCCTCTTTAATTCAGCTAGTGCGAGCTTTAGGTTGCGTTCTATTGCTGTAGATATCCTGTACTGCCATTTCCTGAGCCTGAAGAACTTGCTTCTGTTCTTGTTGCCCAACTTCATGAAATCGCCTTTTCCCCCTACTTCAGTACCTAAGCCCTGGTCAAACTGGGTGTATGTCATCGGAGCGCCTGTCCTTCTTTTGCTTTCGGACTGGTCGCTGTCAAATTCCCTCCATTCCTGGCCGAAATCGACCATTTTGTCTTCTATAACCAGGCCGCAGTCCTTACAGACAATCTCCCCTTTTTCCTTGTTCCAGAATAAGTTGATTCCGCCGCATTCAGGACATTTCCTTACCATATCACGTCTAGCCATAAGTCTCACCTTTCATTGAAATTAAGCTGTTGATCATAAAATCTATAGGTTATTTTATTTTTCTACAACAAACTTTATAAATGTTAAAATCAAGTTATATTTAAATCTTTCGGTTTTTTCAGTCGAATGTCCTGTTTAGGGAGGATTTGCGGACAGCGAACTTATTGGCTATATTGAAAATAAAATATGGAACATAAGCTTCATCCATAAAATCCTTCGGGGTTGCCATCGGCTCGCTCGGAGCCTGTCATTTCTTTA
>JAHWHQ010000121.1 GCA_019323195.1 Candidatus Woesearchaeota archaeon
AACAATATAGGCTAACTTTATTCTGCGACTAAGAATGTTATTAATCCATACCACCAGTCTATAGCGGTCAAAGAGCGGTGACTGGTGGTTCTTGATTAGAAGCCATGTAATTGCTTCACTACATCCAGAAGATAATTGTGTTTGTATAAGGCAGGCACTACCAACAACAAAGTTTATTGCAGATTGTGAAGCAGCAAAACGGATGTTGGATGCTGGTAAAATCAAAGATATTACTTTACATGGAGACAGAAGCTATGATTATGAAAGAATGTATATATCATGTTACAAAAACAACATTAAACCTAATATTCGCCCTTTGGATTACAAGGGCCCAATAAATTATAAGGCTAAGGAAGGTTCAAATAGGCTAATGGGAATTACCGAATATGATGATGAAGCAAGAAAAAAATATAGGGGAATAATTGAAACGATATTTGGGGGTCTTACCAATTTTGGACTAATGGTAACTAGACTAAAGAAAGAGATGAAGATACTAGCTTATAGTGCTATTATATTGATAAGACACAACATATTAAACATAGCAAGAAATTTGAATTAATAACCAAACTCGGGGCGTCCCCCCGCAACGCACTTAATCTTTTCTTTTAAGGAATTTTGACCTTAGGCCAGTGGAACTTTTCAATGCGACCTCATTATGAAAACCTTTTTATATGATTAGCTCTATTCCTCCATACTATGAAAAAAAGAGGTTTGGATCTGCCTAATGAGCGTACTTTTAAGGGTCCTGCTCTAGTCTGGAAAAGGCTATTAGCATTTGCAGCGGATTTTCTTATTATTGACTTGGTTCTCCTTTTCCCTTTCAAGAGGGTAATACAGAGATCAATACCTTCCTTCAGCTCTTATTCAGAGGCTTATAGCTTTTTTGTCTCCAACCAGGGTTATACCCGTACATTGACAGTCTTATCCATAATCATGTCTTTGTTCGCCTTATTGTACTTTGCATTGATGGAGTATAAGCTGCAGCAGACGCTTGGAAAGATGCTATTTAACGTATATGTTGCCAGTGACATCAAGAAGCCGCATCTCTGGCAGTATATCGTGAGCAACCTCTTTGTCATCCCTTTATTTCCCTTCTTCCTGTTATGGGTTGTCGATCCATTGTTCATGTTTTTCACAAAAACCAACCAGAGGCTGTGCGAGATCTTAAGCAAGACAAGGACTGTCCAAAGGTATGTTGTATAATCCCTCTGGAAGGAAAACAGACTTCATCCATAAAATGAAGGTTGCCATCAAATTGTGAGCGATGCATCCTGTAACACATGCTGAGTGGAGGGTGATGCCCCTTACGGGGAGGGGCCGCTCTTAAAGGAATGACAGGCTCCGAGCGAGCCGATGGCAACCCCGAAGGATTTTACGGATGAAGTGAGGAAAACAATAAATTTTAAATATCGCAGTTCAGATAATGATCAAGATGGCAAAAAAGGATGATAAGAAGAAGTGGTATCCAGCCCTTAAGATACTTGTAATGCTCACAATACTGAGCTTTATCGTTTCCCTTTTTTTCTCTGCCTTTGCAGGCGATTCTGCCAAGGCAGACGGCAATGTTGCACTTATCCCTGTAAAAGGCGTTATAATCTCGGAAAATTACAGGGTCTTTGGGCAGGAGGTTGCAGATTCCCCTACCATAGTGAGGTTTATTGAAGAGGCGGACAGGAATCCCAGGATAAAGGCCATAATCCTTGAGATCAACTCCCCTGGCGGCGCCCCTGTTGCTACAGAGGAGATCTCCAGGGCTATCAGGAAGACCAATAAGACGACCGTTGCCTGGATCAGGGAGATGGGGACCTCTGCCGGCTATTGGGTAGCCTCAAGCTGCGACAAGATTGTTGCCAGCAGGATGTCTGCCACCGGCTCGATAGGCGCAGTCATATCCTATCTTGATTTTTCAGGCTTATTGCAGGATTATAATGTTACCTACCAAAGGCTGATTGCAGGGAAGTACAAGGACATAGGAACACCTTTTAAGGAGCTAAGACTGGAAGAGAGGAGGTTATTGCAGAACTATCTCGATCAGCTTCATGATTATTTCATCTCTGCAGTGGCTGAGAACAGGAACCTTCCTGAAAAAGAAGTGAGGGAGCTCGCGACAGGGATGTTCTATCTTGGCGAAGATGCAAAGGAATTAGGGCTTGTCGATGTATTAGGCGGAAAAGAAGAGGTAATATCCCTCATAAGGGATGACCTTAACATCACTGTTGAACTGGTTGAATATAAGCAGGAAGCCGGGTTAGCTGACCTGTTAGGAAGCGTATTCTCGCAGCAGTCTTTCTTTATAGGGAAAGGCATCGGAAATTCCCTGGCAGAGGCCAGGAACTTCAACAGGCTGGAGGTCTGGACCTAGATCAAAAACTTCTTTCTGTCATCCTGGATCAGTTTTGACCAGGAAGACCCTGTCATTCTCCCTTACTATATCTTCTGTCTTGATCCCTGCCCTCTGCCCTTTTTTTGCCATGCCTGTCTTCCTGTCCCTTACCTCGATAGATGCCACCTTCTGCTCCCTGACACCTGTCTTATTGCCCTGGAAGATTATCTCATCATTCAGCCTTATATCCCCTGTCTCCAGCAGGACCTCTGCCACCCCGATTTTTTTGTAATAGTTAATAACCTTTCCGATGTAGACCTTCTTCTTTACTGCCCTGCTTCCGTAAGTTTTGCACCATTCGTTCATCGGCTTTCCAAGGTAAAATCCTGAAGAGAATCCCCTGTTATAGACAGTTCTAAGCTTTTCTTTAAGCCTTTTCTTGTCCGCCCCAGGGTTGTCTATAGCCTCCCTGTAGCATTCTGTCACCTTTTTTACATATTCCGGGCTCCTGTTCCTTCCCTCTATCTTAAACGCATCTATCCCTGCAGATATCAGCTTATCTAGGATATCAACTGTACATAGGTCCTTAGGGCTTATTATGTAGTCCTCTCCAAGCTCCAGCTCATGCCCCTCTTCAGCATCCTTTATGATATACCTTCTTCTGCACGGCTGCAGGCATTCACCCCTGTTGGCTGACTTATTGAATATCTCCTGGCTCAGGAAGCATCTTCCTGAGAAGGAAACGCACATAGCCCCATGGACAAATGCCTCTATCTCTATACCCAGCTTATCCTTCTTTATCTTTTTGATAATATCCTTTATCTGCTCTAAGCTCAGCTCCCTTGCCAGGTTGATCCTTTTTATGCTCCTGAACCTTGTTTTTAACGCCTTGACAGCCTCAAAATTGCTTACTGAAGCCTGTGTCGAGAGGTGGATTGGAATGTTTAACTTCTCACATCCACTGATTACAGAGAAATCCCATGCAATGACAGCATTTATCCCATCTCTCTTAAGTTTTTTCAGTATCTTCCTGACCTTCCCTTCCTCATCATCATAGACAACAGCATTTAATGTAAAATAAGCCCTGACATTGTTCTTATGGCATAGCTCAATAACCTTTTTAATCTCGCTTAATTCAAAGTTCTTTGCCTTAAACCGCATGTTAAGTTCCTTAGCCCCGAAATAGACAGCATCTGCCTTTGCCTCGATTGCAGCCTTAAGGCTTACAAGGTCCTGTACAGGGCTTAGCAGTTCTGGTTTCATAGAAAATTGTATTTTTTATTGGTTTAAATATCTTTAGATTCAGAAGGTATTATTAAGATATTTTATCCTAAATAAAGAATCTGGTTATAATCTTTATTTTCTTCCTGTTTATTTATCAGGCAGGTATATACAATACCATCAATATCATTGATATCCTTTATAAAGGACATGGCATCGGATTTATCAGTGAACATTGAGATCGTGCTGTTCGGATCCCTTTCATCTGGTAAACAATCTTCTATATTCTCCGATAATAGCTGAGAGCAATCAAGCGAATAAGAGGGTACTGAATAGCCCTTCTGATTATTCCTTTTACCAGCTTCTAATATCCTGAATATTATTCTTGCTTTTCCTTGAGATCCATCTTTTCTAAGACCAGTCAGTACAAAATGCATCTTAACTCACTCCTTTATCAAATAGATTATAGAATTATCTGGGTTTGCACCCCTCTTTTAAACCTTTTGTTAGCATACTAACTCATCAATGTTCACTGCCCTGATATCCTCCTCTATCCTTGGGCAGGCAGTGTTAACCCATGCATCGATAAAGGGAAAGTTCTCTAACTGCCTGTAGTCGATAGTATCTGCAATGAACCTGTAGAACCTCTTATTTTTATACCTCTTTTCCAGCGATGCCAGTTTTTTGATATCATAATACTGCCCTTTCTTTGCAGAAACTAATACACCAACATTATCAGCATGCAGGAACTTGACCATAGCAGCCTTCCTCCTTTTTTCATAATCCTCAATATCCTTTTTTTCTATCTTTTTGAATGAATTGCTATAAGGATTGAATGTAAAGACCATCTTTTTTGTTTTGATAGCTATGCCCATAGGATGAAATTTGCCGTCTCCTATGTAGAGGAATGCCTCAACCCTGTTCCTGATTTTTTCCGCATTCCTGACATCACAGCCAAGGACCTGCCCGCCTATTACTGCCCTTCCTCTAAGCTGTTTCTTGATTAGGGCAAGGCTGTCCATGAACTGTACAGAGCTCACTAAGCCCACTTTTCCTGGAAGTTTCTCTGATATGCTGCCATCTAGCTTTATTTCCTTACTATATCTTGCCTCTACGAATAGGGTTTTCATATCATGCCCTAAATACAAGCTGGTTTTTAAGTCTTTCCAAATCATGGATAATGCTGCTTTTTATTCACTCCCCAACCCTCCATAAACTATTTAAATAACCCCATAATCGCTCATTTTTTATGATGGAGGATATAAATGGGTGCAACACTTTAGCGATTGCTTATTATGATTTCATACTTGGCTTCATTCAAAAATTAAATGAATCATTTAAATATACTTTATCACAAGAAAATCATCTGGAGGGGGAAGTAAGGGAAAATATTGATTCTGTTTATAAAAAGAGCTTAGAGCTTACTGAATTATACATAAATTTACGCCAGAAACAAATGGAACATATCTCAGAGAAGGGTACTATAAACCAAGATTTAGAAAATCAATTAACAAAAATATGGCAGGAATTCGAATCCAACATTCGACATTAGCCACAAATCAATAAAAATAAAACCAAATAATTTATAAATAATAACCTCGGATAAATACCCAATGGGAGGCCTGAAAAAGGTATTGAATTTTCCTGTACTGCTTTTGATAGTTATAAACTCCATCATGGGCACTGGCATCTATTTTCTTCCTGCTGTCGGGGCAAGGTACTCCGGCCCTATGTCTATCATATCATGGGTTATTATGTCGCTTATAGCGATTTATATCTCCATGTGTTTCGGTGAGCTGGTCTCTATGTTCCCAAAGGCAGGTGGTGTTTACGAGTATTCAAAGCAGGCTTACGGAAGGTTTACATCTTTCCTTATAGGATGGATCACCCTTATAGCAGGAAATGTTACAATAGCCATGCTTGTTGTAGGCGCCATACAATACCTTCTTCCCTACAATCTTCCTTTTCAGAAAGCTGTTATTTCCCTTACATTTATCTTAATATTCAACTACATAGCCTTTAGGGGCATGAAGACATCATCCTTCATGCTTGTAACATTCTCAGTGATAACCCTTACAGCCGCATTTTCATTGATAGTCCCCGGCCTTATAAAGATGCAGCCTTCAAATTTCACGCCGTTCTTTGTATTCCCGGTTTCTGCAATCTTCCTTACCCTTTATTTTATCCAGGAAACATTCTTCGGCTGGGAGTCTGCAACATTCCTTGCAGAGGAAACCAAGAACCCTGAGAAGGTAATGCCAATGGCTTTAATAATAGGCACAATATGCATAGCCCTTATCTCTTTGTTGTTTGTAGTGACCTCTCTGGGAAACATACCATGGCAGGTCTTCTCAGGCTCAACCGCCCCCTTATCCGACCTGGGAAAGATCCATTTCGGCGACATCGGAAAATACGTATTTACATTATGGGTTTATATGGCAATAATAGGCGCTGTTGCAGCATGGGTTGTTTCTGCCCCGAGGCTTGTTCTTGCCATGGCCCGGGACAGGCTGTTCCTGACGCAGTTCTCAGCCATACACCATAAGTATCACACCCCTCACAAGGCGATAATGTTTCAGACCCTTGTTACATCCCTTCTTGTCATCATAGGACTTGGCGCCTACAGGACGCTCCTCCTGATGCTTCTGCCTTTTGTTTTGATTATGTACATAGCTGTCCTTCTTGCCCTTGTGATATTGAGGTTTAAGCGCCCGGGTCTTAAGAGGCCCTATAAGGCTCCTTTCGGAACCGTCGGACCTGTCATCGTTGTTTTTATCATGGTCTCCCTGTTGTTCGCCTGGGTCGTAATTGAGGAAGAGGCCATCAAGCTTGTGGTATTGGCCTTGTCCTTCATAGCTTTGGGGATTCCGCTGTATTTCCTTCTTGAGCTCTATTACAACCCTAAGACAATAAGGAAGACCAATAACCTGCTTGCATATCTTGTATTATGGACGGAGAGGCTTGCCCTTCCTTTGGGTGTAAGGAAAGAGATAATAGGCCTTCTGGGAAATATAAAGGGAAAGACAGTACTTGAGTTCGGCTGCTCTGTCGGGACCTTGACGATGCACCTTGCCGAGGAGGTGGGAAAGAGCGGCAGGGTATTTGCAACCGACATCTCTGAGAAAGACATCAAGATAGCAGAAGGAAGGCTTGCAAAAAAAGGCCACAGGCATGTTAAGGTTATTCATGATATCCAGCACCACCACCGCGTCCATCCTGACGTCCCTACCATACATACAGCCGTCTCTGTAGGGATGATCGGCTATGTCAAGGACGTAAAGAATGTTCTAAGGCATCTGAACAGGAGGATGAAAAAAGGCCACAGGGTCTGCTTTCTTGACTATGACAAGTTCTTCGACATAATACCCAATAAGGCCTGGCTTGGCGACGATAAGAAGATAAAGAGGATCTTCAGGGAATCAGGCTTTGATGTTAAGGTAAAAAGGAAGCAGGGATTTGCCTGGAAGTACATCTTCATCTACGGCAAGAAGGTAAAGGGTGTCAGGTAGTCTTTCTTCTGTTATCATGCCTTATATGCTTCCATTTTCATGGCATATCTTATAGCTGCCCCCTCAATTATATGTTTAATGGGCATACCAATAGGTATAGGGCGAGTAACCCTTAAGATATAGCGATCATTAAGGCTTAATATCTTTTCTATAAATCCTTCTTCCTCTCCTGGCTCTAATGTATCTTCATGCTGTGGTACGATAAAAAAATGTCTCCTATTTGATTTTTCAATCGTATTGGTGTTCTTAGACTCAACACTCATAAAATATGCATCATGCCCGTAATCTTTTGGGACAATGACAACAATATCATGATAAATAGGATTGCCATACCCTATTATCTCTAATCTTTTTATGCCTCCAAAACTAAATTCATCTTCCCTTGTGGGTATTATGCTATTAACCTCCCCATGATCTATTATCTCTCTTGGATCCCCTGATTCATAGAATTTCTTATACTCCCTTTGGATCATTGGCTCAGGAGGCTTTTCACCAAAAAGTATGGAATAAACATTCTTGATCCTGAATTCCATCTCCTTGAGGGGAGGTATCTTGTCCGTTCCCATGAATATCCCAAGATTAACTTCCATATCCTGGCATGCCTTTATTATACATTCTTTGATATATCCTTTCAGCTTATGCACATAGTCTTTTTTTGTCACTCCCCCTTCCAACCTCGACAATAAGTGGTCTATACCACCGTACCTTTCTCTTAAGTTATAATCTGGGTCGCAGTTAGAGAATATGATTCTTTCCCTAAATGAATCCCAGTCGTACGATAACAGCCTTGACGCCCTTTCAATATCTATGTTTTCAAGCAGCAGGTCATAATCCGGTTCCTGCATGGTAAGAACAGGTATGAATCTTTTTTTATCTTTTGCTTTTTCCTCTATAGATCCTTTGATTAAAAGCGATTCCCAAAAATCTGGATACTCCACAAAAATAAAATTAGGTTTTATTGAAATGACCCTGCGGGAAATATCCTCACTTTTTCTGACATCAGACAGCCTTGGCCCTTTAAATACCTCAACAGGATAGCCCTCTTTTTTGAGTTTCTTAATAAGTTCAGAAGATACCTTATCTATACTGTTGACTATGGTGATATAGAACTGCTCTTTCCTTATTAGTTCCTCTAACTCTTCTGCAAAAGCCATTTTTAACAGTTAAGAATTCTTACCTGCTGGCATCCGCCTGCCTTTCTGTCTCCATCTTTTTGGAGATTGCGTTGGAAGCCCTGTCCATCCTGTATGTATTGATTATCTCGTCTGCTAAGGCCTCTACAATCCCTTTCTTGGAATTGAAGCATTTATGGTATGCGCCCTGCGTCATAAGCCTCAGGACGATGTCAATCCTCCTTTGGGGCGCGCATTCGACAGCCTTGGGATACCTTGCTCCCCCGTACTCTATCGTTATTATCTCCTCCCTTGGAGCAGCGTTCTCAAGCGCCTTTACAAAGACCTTTACAGGGTTTTCCTTTGTCTTTTTCTCTATAAGCCTAAAGGCGTCTTCAACGATGTCATATGAGGTCTGCGCTTTCCCTGTTGTCTTGGAGCTTGTCTTGAAATGCTTTTTGCCCTTATGGCCGGGTATCATGATCTTGTTTATCAGCCTTTCGACGATGAATATCTTGGACTTATGGAACTTATTTCCGTGGTACCTTGCTCCTGTCTTAGGGACAATCTTAGGTTCCAGGGTGATATATCTTTTAAGCCCTGCATCCTCTAGCTTGATACCCTCTACGTTCCACCTGTTAAATGCCAGTACATCAGCAGTCATTTTGATTATTACCTTATTGCTTCTTGATTTTTATTTTAGTTGTGCGCTAATGGGGAGGCCAATGATTGAAAAAGTAAGAAAATTTATTTTCTTGCTTTTTCTATTATACCTCTCCTTAATGCATTTAAGCTTTGATCATTAACCTTGATAACCTGCCATCTTACTCCGGGGATGTCTCCTTTGGACTTGCCTTTCGCCCCTCCGATGCATTCGACCATTACCTCATCGTGCTCATCTATAAGCTTTGTTGCGCCGTCTCTTGGGCAGAATGCTGTTATCTGCCTTCCGTTCTTAATAAGCTGTACCCTGACGCATTTCCTCATGGCAGAGTTTGGCTGTTTTGCCTCGAACTGGACCTTTTCAAGGACGATGCCTTTAGCCTGTGAAGCGCCTCTTAAAGGGTCTGATTTCTCCTTTAATCTCTTCATCCTTTTAGTATAATACTGGCTCTTCCACCTGGCTTTAGCCCTTTTCTTCTTTAATTTGCTTCCAGCGTTCAGTCCTCTTGATTTATTAGCCATTTCAACTAGAAGAATTTAAGTTTAGTTTAAAAAGCTTGTGTTTTAAGAGGGAAAAAAAGCCCTATAAGGGGGATGTATGGGCAATAGATAGGCTGTATTAAGGTGATAATAGCCCCTATATTGGATTATCTAAACTGCAATTTGGCAGGATAATGTTAAACTTTTTATATCCTTATCGGTTTGCTTTAGATAGAGGGGGTTAACAATGAGAATCGATCCTGATATGGAAAAATGGGCTGATATCCTGATAGGCTATTCCCTAAAAGAACAGGCAAAAGAACTGAATATGCCGCTTAATGATAAGCCTGTCCTGGTTATCGGAGAGACAGTTTCCAGGCCGTTGATGGAAGCATTAGAGGTTAGGATCTTGAAAGAAGGTGCACATCCGGTACTGATTCCTCATTTTCCAACCCATAAGTTTGGTTATAATGCAGGCTTGCCTGCTATATTGCATGGGACTGAAAAGCAAAGAACATTCATCCCGGAAGGATTTAAAAAATTCTGGGAAGAAGCGGGTGGTTTTGTATATATAATAGGCACAGAGGAACCCTATCTCTTTCGTGATCATTCTGAAAGATTTTCAGAGATCAGGAAAGCAAATAAGGGCCTTATTGATCTCAGGATGGGCAAACCCTGGACCGGCACCTTATTTCCCACGCATGCTGAATCTGTTGTTGAAGGGTTTCCTTCTTTAGATGAATATGCTGATTTTATCTTAAAGGCATCATTACTTGATTATAAAGAGATGAGCATATCTCAGGATGAGATTAAGGGTTTGATGGATGCATCAGATACCATAACTGTAAAAAGCTATGATCCTGATAAAAGGAAATTATATGAGCTTAACATGAATATTGGTGAAAATAAAGTCATAAAAGGTGATGGTAAGATAAATGTTCCTGATGGCGAGGTATTTACAAGCCCATATCCGAACTCTGTTGAAGGTGAGATCTACCTTGATATTCCGATAATTCGTGATGGGGCAGAGATCTCAGGGGTTTACTTGAAATTTGAAAAAGGCAGGATTGTTGATTACAGTGCACAAAAGGGATTAGATAAGCTCAGGTCTATAATAGAAACTGATGAAGGCTCACATAAGGCTGGAGAGATTGCTGTTGCTACTAACTATGAAATTGTCAGGAGCTTGATGAATGAATTATTCGCTGAAAAGATAGGTGGGACGATCCATCTTGCCGTAGGGTCTTCCTATGAGATGTGTTACCCTGAATTGGACGGATTAGTTGCAGGAAAAAAACAAGAAGCCCTTCAGAAGCTTATAGAAGATGGAAGATTTAACCCCTCTTCCCAGCATTTGGACCTTCCTAAAGATTACAGGAATCCCCAAAATGGAGAGGAGTTGATCATAGGAAGTACACTGGTGGTATGGAAAGATAATAAGTGGACTGCGAGGTATTGATGGTTTAAATACGCTTATACATTTGAGGATTTAAGAGATAGCATCTTGAATTCAAAAATCCCATCCAATATCCATAGGGCTCGTCTGTATATCAGGCATGAATGAGCTTTCTCTTATGACATATACGCTCATATATCTTTTACTCCCTGGAATGTGGCTTACTTTCTTTAACAATACATTAACTGCATTATCAAAATCTTTTGCTGGAGGCCTTTCGTTAGAATTCGAGACGATCAGAAGTCCTGAGTTACTTTGGAGTTTTCTGGCAACCTCCTGAAGTAATAGTTCCTGATTCTCTTTGGTTTTTTGGATTGCTTCTGCTTGATTTTCACCAAGCATTTTATAAAAATCCACATTGCTGTAAAGTCCCAGCATCAGGAATAAATCAACTTTATCATCTTCAAAAGGAAGGTTTTTTGCATCTGCATATCTGAATTCAAAATCGGATGGAAGTTTCCCACTTCTTCTTAATCCTTTGATATCTTCTTTAATCCTTTGGGCTGTTATCCACCCCTATAAGTCTATTATTTATAAGCATAGTGGATTTAAAGTACATTTTTTATTTGCTATGTTGAAAATCTCGCTCCGCTTCGGGTTAGCAGCTTCAAAATCCTTGATGTTCTAATTAATGGCTGACGTTCCCCGATGGGGTGGCTAAAAGCCATAAATTTTGTTACACAAAATTTAAATTGACCCCTTGTCAGCTTAAAGACTCATTTAATAGGATTTTGACCTTAGGCTGCTAACCTGCATTTTCAACACAGCCTTTTGGGTTTGTCCTGCAGTAAAATAATAGAATATATCAACTTTTATATTCAAACAACCCTTATATCCTCAAAATCGAAATACCTTCTTGTTATTTCCTTAAGGTTGTTCAGGTTCTTCTTTTCCCTTCCTATCAGAAGCCCTTTTGTCTTTGTGTCAGGCCCGAATATCCTTATGACCTTATCTTCCTCATTGATGTCATTCACCTGCAGCGGCATGATAAAATTCCTTATGAACTGCCTTACGTCAGCAGAGAACTCAACGATCTTGACCTTCTTGTTCAGCAGGGACTCCAGCCTTCTGACGTTGCTTCCTCCCTTGCCAATTGCCTTCCCGATCTCGTTTTCCTCTACCACGAATATGAGCTGCTCGTTGTCTATGCAGTCTTTCAGCCTTGCTTTTGTCAGGCTTTCAAATATCTGCATATATTTCATCAGGTTAATGTCATATTTTATCTTGTTCATAGGGGTACGCTCAGGATAGAAATAGAGAACGATTTCTTGCATAATATCCCCAGCTCATCGCTTGGGTACTTAAGCCTTATTACCTGCACCTTGCCTAGTTTGGAATAATAATCAACGCATCCTTCTATCTTTTCCGAGCAGTTTGAGCTTAGGTAGACCTTCTTTACTTTACCCTGCTTAAGGCTCTTCATCGTCCTGTCTGCCCCTACTATGATCTTCTTTCCCTTAAGCAGCTTCCTTATCTCGTTTATGTCCTTGTCCTTGCTTTTTTCCGCCATTTTATAGCCCTTACTTTGTCTCTGTTACCAGCCCAGGAAGCCCTGTGCCTACCGGAACGGGCTGGTTAAGCATCACGTTCTCGACTACGCTGCTAAGCTTGTCCCTTTCACCCACCAGGGCAGCGCTTGTTATATGCCTTATCGGCGTTTCAAAGCTTGCCCTTGCAAGTACAGAGCTTTTCTGTGATACTATGCCGTACCTTGTAATGCCCTTTATCTCCCCCGAATTGCACATCGTGTCTGCGACAAGCATTATGTGCCTTATGTCAACATCCAGGCCCTGGCTTTCGATGACCTTGAATACCTCATTGATGATGGCCTGCCTTGCAGCCTCTACGCCCAGTATCTTCTGCATCTCAAAGATGTCATTTGTCGTTATCCTTGTGCTGTCGACATATTCCAGCTCCATGATATCCTTCAGGTTTGACCCTGAGGTTATGATTATGTATTCCTCCCCTCTCCTTACAGGAAGGACCTGCGAGATCCCTTTTACCCCCTTCAGGTGTATGTTCTTTATCTTCTCCTTGTCCAGGTAGACCTGGTTGATGCTTTCTTCCTTTGTCTTTGATTTTAACACTATCGATTCCTTGTTGGTCTTTAGGTTATATCCTTTTATCCCTTTCTTCACTGAATTGGCCACCTGGGTCTCTGTCACCCCTATCTCCTTCATCCTCTCAGCATCCAGGTTCAGCTCTATAGATGACTCTGCTATATTGATCTGGCATTCTGAGACCACCTCATGAAGCAGGGTTTCCTTTATTGACATGGCTATGTCCCTTATGTCCTTTCCCTTTGAATATGGCTCGTTGAGGTATATCTCCATCATAGGGGTTTTCAGCTGGCTTCTTCCGTCTAATATCTCGATGATCCTTGGAAGGCCCATCGTGATGTTCATCTCTGCGACTCCTGCAAAATGGAACGTGTTCAGGGTCATCTGTGTTCCCGGCTCTCCTATGCTTTCAGCCGAGACCACTCCCACGCATTCACCCGGCTCTACTCTTGTATTATCATACTCTTCCAGGGCAGCTTCCAGGATTTTCTTTATTTTTGTCTCAGGCATGCCCTTGGTATATTCCTTAATCCCGTCCAGTATCTTCACTGGCAGCTTGTCCTTGTATCCTGTAAATATTGACATCTTCATTCACCCTGTTTATATTCAGCTCAAAGCCTTTATGATCCTCTTTATGTTCAGTATGCCTCCCTCTGATTTTGAGACGTCTATCCCGTCTTCCCCGTAATTGAACTGTATGATCCTTTTGGCAGCATCCCTTACTGTATTGTCATACTCAACCTTCAGGTCCTGCATTGCGTTAGACAGCCTCCTGTAGAGGTATCCTGACTTAGGTGTTCTCAGGGCTGTGTCCATCAATGAGTCCCTTCCTGTCATTGCTCCGAAAAAGAACTCATACGGGTTCAGCCCGTTCTTAAAGCCGTTGGCTATAAAGCCGTGGGCTGCAGGGCTTAGGTCGCCTTTTTTGAAGCATGAGAGTGTCCTTTCACTGTAGCCTTTCTCTATCCTTTTCCCCCTCATCGCCTGCTGCCCTACACAGGCCGCCATCTGGGCCAGGTTAAGCAGGTTTCCCCTTGCTCCTGAGTCCGCCATGACCATTGTATGCGATTTCTTGTCAGCATGCTTTGAGACCAGTTCTCCTGTCTTGTTTCTTGCCCGGTTTAATACCTCAAGGATCTTAAGCTCCAGCGTCTCCTTTACGGTTTTTCCCGGGAACGCATCCAGCTTGTTGTTGTTATAGAGGCCTATAAGCTCGTTGACCTCTTTCTCTGCATTCTGGAGCGTTGTCTGTATATTGAGCACAGCGCTTTCTGGAAGGTCAGTATCTGAGATAGATGTCGTAAACCCTACCTTAAGCAGTACAGCTATCCCAAGCCTGAATAGTTTTCCCAGGATGTCGATAGTCTTTTCCTTCCCGTACTTCTTATGTATATTTCTCAGCAGCAGGCCTGACCCTTCTCCCAGGTTGTTCCTGTCCATGACCCCTGAAACAAGCTTGCCGTCCTTGATGACGACATAGGCATCCTTCTCGATGTTAGCGTTCTTGTCCAGCAGCGGGTCATAATGCCTTGATTTTCCGGTGAAATTAAAGTCTTCAGGTATCAGGGCCGAGAATACGTCTTTCCCTGTGACATTCTCCTTCTTCGGGAGTTTTGAGAAGTCTGTAACCCCTGCAAACGCAAGCAGGTTGACAGCCTCGCTTCTTGTAAGCTCCATCCCTTTTGTAAGTATGTAATTGCCTGATATGGCATCCTGTACGCACCCTATTATGCTCAGCCCGTACCTTGGCGAGATCAGCTGCGTCTGGACCTCCATCAATGTCTCTGCTTCCGCCCTTGCTTCCTCTGTCTGCGGTATATGCAGGTTCATCTCGTCCCCGTCAAAGTCTGCGTTATACGGGTGGCATACGGTCGGGTTCAGCCTTAATGTCTTGAACGGCAGTACCCTTACCTTATGGCACATCATGGACATCCTGTGCAGGCTTGGCTGCCTGTTGAAAAGGGCGATATCCCCGTCAAGCAGGTGCCTTTCAACTATGTAGCCTGGCTGCAGCTCCTCAAGGCTGCTCTCGATTGTTTCTTCAGTTATCTTCTTCTTTTTTCCGTCAGGCCTTATTACATAATTAGCACCAGGGTAATTCTTCGGCCCGTTCTTTACGAACTTCTTCAGGAACTCCATATTCCACTCATTAACCCTTTCAGGGACCGTGAGCTTCATCGCTATGCCCATCGGAACACCTACCTCGTTAAGGTCAAGCATCGGGTCAGGGCTTATGACTGTCCTTGCTGAGAAGTTTGTCCTTTTTCCTGCAAGGTTATGCCTTATCCTTCCTTCCTTGCTTTTTATCCTTTCAGTTAGTGTCTTTAGCGGCTGCCCGCTCCTGTGCCTTGCAGGCGGCAGCTCTGAAACATTATTGTCAAAGAATGTGGTGACATGGTACTGCAGCAGGTCCCACAGGTCCTCTATTATTATCTCCGGAGCTCCTGCATTTATGTTCTCAAAAAGCCTCTGGTTGATCCTCACTATATCTCCTAATTTATGTGTCAGGTCATCTTCAGAGCGCTCTCCAGACTCCAGGGTTATCGACGGCCTCATGGTCACAGGGGGTATTGCCAGGATCGTAAGCACCATCCATTCAGGCCTTGCATGCTTAGGCACAAGCCCGAAGATCTCCAGGTCCTCATCTGATAATTTCTCCAAGCGCGTCCTTATCTCTATGGGGTTAAGCCTTTTCTCGTTTTCCAGGAAAGTTGTCGGCTTCTCCAGGACTACCTTATGCTGCCTTGCCTTGCACCATGGGCATTTGCTTGAGCTTTTCATGGCTGTTATTACTTCCTTCAGGTAATCTGCCCTGCCGTCAAGCCCTTCCTCATCTTCCTTCTTTTTCAGCTCATCCCTGACCTTCTCTATCTTATTGTTTGGTATCAGTATCCTTCCGCATTCCCTGCACGTGTTTTTCAGGAGGTCCATTATCACCTTTACGAATTTGATGTGTATTATCGGCCTTGCCAGCTCGATATACCCGAAATGCCCGCTGCATTCCTTGAGCTTGCTTCCGCACGTCTTGCATTTAAGGCCAGGGTCTATTACCCCGAGGCGTATGTCCATAAGGCCCCCGTCAACCGGGTAGCCCTCCTTGTCGTACAGCTCAGGGGTAAGTATCTTGGCAGAAGCCATCTGCTTTATCAGTTTTGGAGAAAGGACCGAGAAGGTTATGCTGTCAACTTTCTTGCTGACAAAGATATCCTGCGGCTCTATCCTTTCAACCTTTTCTTTTTCTTCCATTTTAACATCAATACTTGCTTTTTAAAAACATCCTGGGGTATATGCACAGTGATTTGAACTCGTCAAGTATAAGCTTAAACGCGTATGATATCTCTATGAATGATATCTCTGCATTATCCCCGCAGATAGGGCAGTAGCTCTTGTTCTTGAACTCATCCCTTATGGCTATAAGGCCGCAGCCCTGGCATACAGGGACTATTGTCTTGTCTGAGTCAAAGCGCTCTTTCAGCAGCAATGATGCGCCGTGCGCTACAAACGTGTCCTTCTCCATCTCTCCCAGCCTTAGTCCCCCTTCCTTTGCCCTTCCTTCTGTAGGCTGGCGTGTAAGCAGCTGTATCGGCCCTCTTGCCCTGGAATGTATCTTGTTGGCCACCATATGCTTAAGCTTGAGGTAGTACATGTTTCCTATGTATATCTTTGCCTTATACTCCTCGCCGGTCTCTCCGTTATACAGGGTTTCAGTCCCGTTCTCCCTGAACCCCAGGCTGAGAAGCTCTTTCCTCAGCTTTTCTTCAGGTTCGGCGTCAAACGTTGTCCCGTTTATATATCTTGAGTTGAGCGCCCCCACCTTTCCCCCTATAAGCTCTATCAGGTGCGCGATTGTCATCCTTGAAGGTATTCCGTGCGGTGAGAATATCAGGTCAGGCTTTATCCCTGATGCTGAGAAAGGAACGTCTGCTTCAGGGACTATAAGTCCTACAACGCCTTTCTGCCCGTGCCTGCTTGTGAACTTATCGCCCACTTCAGGGGTTCTTTCATCCCTTACCCTGACCTGGACCAGCTTATTGCCCTCTTCATTCTCTGTTATCAGGACAAAGTCAACAACGCCCTTTTCCCCGTGTTTTACGCTTACAGAGCTTTCCCTTCTTGTTGATGATGCCAGGTTATACTCATCCAATGAGCTGAGGAACCTTGGCGGTGACGTCTTTCCTATTATGACATCTCCTTCCTTTATCTTGGCTTCCGGATAGATTATCCCGTCTCCTTCCAGGAACCTGTAATCGTTTTCAGACTTGTAGCCCCTTACATCCTTGTCAGGTATAGAGACCTCGTCCACCAAGCCGCCTGCATATCGCAGCTCTTCTGCTATGGACGGCCGGTAGTATGAGTTCTTGGCCAGCCCTCTTTGTATGGATCCGTTGTTAAGTATGATTGCATCCTCCATATTATACCCTTTATATGACATTATCGCTACCACGATATTCTGCCCTGCAGGATGCTTGTCATAGTCTGATATCTCGTGTATGATGGTCTGCACGATTGGCAGCTGCGGCTCATGCAGCAGGTTAACATCCATGTCCATCCTTACAGCAAAATTAGATACGTAGAATCCAAGGGCCTGTTTCTGGTTTTTCGAGCCTGCATTAAGCCTTGTTGACTGGTTAAAGTTCCCGTATGGGACAAGGCTGGCTGCCAGCCCAAGCATCGTCAATGGCGTGATCTCAAGATGGGTATGTTCAGTATTAAGCTCAGAGTCGAAGAAGGATACATAGCAGTTCTCTTCCTCAGTAGCGTCGATATACTCTATGACCCCCTGCTTTATCAGGTCTGACCATGATATCTCATCCTTTTCCAGCTGCCTTATGTGCTTTTCAGTAAGCAGCGGCTGCCCTTCCTCAACTACGATAAGCGGCCTTCTTGCCCTTCCTTTTCCGCATTCAAGGCTTATCACGTCTGCCTTGTTATCATAGCAGAAATTGACATTATGGTCCAGCCTGCCCTTCCTTCTTTCCCCTTTTAGTTTCTCGACAAACAGCCTTGGCTCATCAACATAGCCTACAAATTTTGAGTTAAGATAGACTTCGGTCATTTTATATTGTCTTTAATCCTGCCTCTTTTAATGATTTTAATACCTCTTCCTCATTGCTTCCAGAGGATATAGAGCATAATAATGATAGGTTTTTCCTTAATCCTATGTTTGTCCCTTCCGGCGTCTCTATCGGGCAGAGCCTTCCCAGGTGCGTGCAGTGGAGCTCCCTTGCCTCGAAGTTTTCCTGCGATGTTGATAATGGCGATACGACCCTCTGCAGGTGGCTTAATGACTCCAGGAAATTTAATCTTTGTATCCTTTGCGATATCCCTTTCCTTCCGCCTACCCAGTTTCCTGTGGCCATGGAGGAATATATCCTCTGCGTCAGCAGCTTGTCCCTTATTATGACTTTTATTGAAGGGAATTTCCCCCTCTTGACAATCCTCTGGAAATTATACAACAGGTCCCCTATAAGCACCTTTAGGTTGACCCTGAACAGGTCCCCCAGCAGGTCGCCGCTCAGCTTTAATTTCTTGTTCATATAATGGTCCTTGTCATCTATCTCCAGGTCGCCCCTTGAGACATCTATATATTTCTTCATCAGCTTGCACAGGTTATAGCTCTTGTATATCCTGTCCTCCTTGGCTATCCCCAGGTGCGGAAGCAGGTACTTGTCCAGTATCTCCCTCATCCTTTCTATCCTTATGTCTTTTACCTGTGTGACGCCAATCCTTTTTGCTATATAGTCCAGGGCCTCTTCTTCTGTTTTTATCTCTACGAATTCGAAAAGGTTTATCAGGACCTCGTCATATTTCTTGTCCTTTGAGACAAAATTTACAATGTCTTCATCCTTCAGCAGCCCTAATGCCTTTATTATTACTATAAGTGGTATCCTCTTCACTCTTGTGAATGTCAGGTAGAATATCCCGTCTTTCAGCTTCTCGAGCGTGTGCGGTATCTTGAACGATCCTCTCTCTGAGAATAATTTGCCTACATATTCAGAAGGCCCTGCTTTTTTTTCTATCAGCACCCTGTTAGGGGCCAGGTCCTCTATGCTGATAAGCACCTTTTCTGTCCCGTTTATGATGAAATATCCTCCTGGGTCATCAGGGTCCTCTCCTTTCTGTATAAGCTCATCCTTGCTTAGTTTATGCAGGTGGCAGTTCTTGCTTTTCAGCATTATCGGGATATTTCCTATCTGGGTGGTAAAGCTTTCCCTCTGAACCTCATTGATATGCGCAGAAACCTCGATAAAGATGGGTGCGCCGTATGTCAGCTGCCTTAGCCTTGCCTCTGAAGGGTATATGTTCCTTTTGCTGCCGTCAGCCTCTGTTATCTCAGGCTTGGTGACGCATATCTTGTCCAGCTTTATCCTGAAATCCTCTATGTTTTGCGGAGGGATGGTTGGAACTATCTCCTTGTTTTCCTCTATGATCTTCTTCAGGTCATTCTCTATAAAATCATTAAAAGAGGCTATATTTGAGTCTACAAAGCTCTGCTCTTTAAAGTATTTTTCAATTAATGTCTTGCTGTATTTATACATTAATTACCCCCCTGTAAAATATGGATTCGCCCGCTGTAGGGCTTTTTCTTATGATCTTTATGACATCCCCGTTCTTGACGTTAAGATGGGATATGGCAGGGTCATTCTTTTTTATCTTAGGCAGTTCATTCAAAGAAATATGGTACATCTTTAATAGTTCCTCTTTTTCCTTATCGTTTAGCTTTACGTGCTCAGGTACAAGGGCATGCTTCCTTATATCGTATTTTTTTTTCATTTTAGATTATAACGGGCCCGACGCGACTTTCGATTTTTTTTGGTATTCGAACGCGCGACCACTTGATTGCTTCTTTAGCCTTAAAAGTCAAGTGCTCTACCAGGCTGAGCTACGGGCCCAAACGCCCTGGCCGCGATTCGAACGCGGGTCGAAGCCGTTCTGCTTTTTTGAGCATCGACAGGGCTTCATGATAGTCCACTACACTACCAGGGCCCAGGTTTTTTAAAACAATGTCATTTTTCTTTCTATTAGTTAAAACAAAGCTAATACTATAGCCTTTTGACTAAAGAAAGATTAATCATCATCACGATTCGGAGTTTATGCACCTTTATAAATCTTACGGTTTTTTGTTTCAAAATGTTTGGATTTCTATTGCTCTGACTCTTTATTTTCCGGAAAGAATAGGCTATTGATTGGAAACTGGATTTCAACTTCCAAATAAAGATACTATTTTTCATACATCCCTAAAATAATCAAAATTTTTTTCAATTATGGCATATGCAGCTTCTGGAATTAGATGGACAATGTTTTCCCCTTTTTTAATCAGAGCCCGTGTTTCTGTACTGGATATGCCAGATATTGGTTCATGGACTTCTATTTTGAAGAATTCCTGCATTTTTTCTTTTATTTTGTTTGTAAGTTCCTCACCCTCTCTTTGTAATATTACCAACAATTCAAATTTTGAATAAAACAGGTCATGCATTCCTCCAACAGCATCATTTCCATAGCAACTCTCCGCTGTATCAGAGCCTATAAGCAATCCGTCATATTCACCTGTACTTAGATTAAACATACTAGGACATTCTGGAACTACATTAAGACGATTTCTAAATTTAGGGGTATCTGCAAGTAATTCTAATGAAGTTCTGCGTACCTCATAGGGTAGGTTCAGCTCTTTTCTTGATCCTCTTTTTCCTACATAAACATCTAATTCTTCTGCTAGTTCTAATCCTAATTCAAATAACCTTTCATGGGCCCTTGTTAAAGGATCAAATATCCCGATGGATAATAGTTTATCATACATAACTTATGGAGATATTTAATCATTTATAAATCTACTAATTTGTTTTCTATTAGGTATTTCTTACCAAGCAGCCCCAAAAGATTTATAAGTAATCCTTCCCATGGTGGTGAATCATGAGAAAAATAACCATCCTGCTCCTTTTGCTTGTCCTTTTGACAGCCTGTGCTACATCCAGAAAGACAGAGCAGACAAAAGAGCTGATGGGGACTGTAGTGACCATAACAATATACCATGAAGACATGCAGACAGCAGAAAATGCCATAGAAGATGCCTTTACAGAGATGGAAAGGGTTGAAGGCTTGTTAAGCAGCACTGAGAATACCTCTCAGCTTTATATCTTGAACAAATACGGTGAGGTAGGACTGGCAAGCCCGGAGCTTATCTATGTTCTCAGCAAATCCCTGAAATACGGCGATATCTCAGAAGGGGCCTTTGATGTGACTGTCCAGCCGATCTTAGACCTCTACACGCATACCTTTACTGATCTTGGAAGGGCGCCTGCAGAGCAGGAGATCAAGGAGAAATTAGGCTTAGTAAGCTATGAGGATGTTTTCATAAAGAAAAGGCATATAGGGTTTACAAAGCCCGGCATGAAGATCACCTTGGGAGGAATTGCAAAAGGCTATATAATAGACAGGGCAATATCTGTCCTGGAAGAGCATAATATAAGCCATGCCATTGTAAATGCCGGCGGCGATATAAGGGTTTTGGGCAATAAGGGCAGGAACGACTGGCAGATAGCATTGCAGAACCCAAGGAAGAAAAGCGAGCATATAACAGTGATCAGCCTTAACAACAATGCGGTTGCAACATCCGGCGATTATGAGAGGTTTTTTGATCCTGACAAGAAATTCCACCATATTGTAGACCCAAGGACAGGCTATTCTGCCACTGAGCTGATCTCAGTAACTATCATAACAGGCAATGCCATAGATGCAGACGCCCTGTCTACTGCTGTCTTTGTCCTTGGAAAGGCAAGAGGCATGGGCCTTATAGAAAGCTTAGATAATGTAGAAGGGTTGATAATAACAAGTGATAAGGAGATTCTTAAAAGCAGCGGGTTTGAGTATTAGGGCATTTCTTCTTGCTATATTATCCCAATCCTTAAAATAGTAACATTTATATACTTGTTCATTTGTGCAAATATGCAAATGAGAGGCTTAGAGGAAAAATCCAGGTTCTTTAAGGCATTAGGTGAGCCTATACGCCTTAAGATAATAGGATTCCTGCTGGGAAAAAGGGAATGCACCTGCATCTGCGAATTGAGCAGCTTTCTTATCAGAGACCAGTCGGTAATATTCAGGCATGTGCAGATACTGAAAGATGCGGGCATATTGAATACCAAGAAGGAGTCAAGATGTCTTATGTGCTGCGTCAAGGACAAGGAAAGCATTAAAAAAATGCTGGAGGTTTAGGATGAAAGGCAAAAAGAAAGGTTTTTTCAGTCGGTTGGCAGATAGATTGGACAAAAAGCTTGAAAAAAAGTGTAAGGCAAAGGGATGCTGCTGTTCTGAGAGAAAGAGATGATACAGGATATTATCAATTGGGCTTTGTACTCCCTGGCAGGGTTGGACCCTGGCGCAAGATGGGTCAAATCCCTTAATTTTTTTATCTATGATTCTATAAAGATAATCCTGATGTTGTTTGTGATGATCTCTATAATAGGATTCTTAAGGACATATCTCCCGCAGGATAAGGTAAAAAGGTGGATAACCGGGAAGAGGCATGGGATGAGCAATCTGGTTGCATCATCACTTGGGGCTGTAACGCCGTTCTGCTCATGCTCGTCTATCCCTTTTTTCCTGAGTTTTTTGGATGCAGGCGTTCCTCTAGGTGTTGCATTCTCTTTCTTGATAACCTCTCCTTTGGTCAATGAATACCTTGTTGTTTTGATGCTTGGTTTTTTTGGCTGGAAAATAACAGCAGCATACGTTGTAAGCGGAATTCTTATCGGTGTTGTTTCAGGACTTATCTTGGGAAGGATGAAGCTCGAGAAGCACCTTGTAAGGGATATGGTCCCTGGAAATGATCCAGCTAAAAAAGAAGAGAGTTATGCTGGAATCAGGGAAAGGATTAATTTTGGATTTAAAGAAGCCTTATCAATAATCAAAAAATTATGGGCCTGGATTCTGGTTGGTGTAGGTATTGGGGCAGTTATCCATAACTATGTGCCTTCAGCAGCTGTACAGTCTATTGTGAGCAAAGGGGGGTTATTTGCTGTCCCATTGGCAGTTATCCTTGGGGTTCCGATGTACGGCAGCTGCGCTGCCATCATCCCTATAGCGGTTGTTCTTTTTGAGAAAGGGGTTCCGTTAGGGACAGCGCTTGCCTTTATGATGGCGACAGCAGCATTAAGCCTGCCTCAGGCAGTGATCTTAAGAAGGGCCCTGAAACTTAAGCTGATAGCGATATTCTTCGGAATAGTTGCATCAGCAATTATCCTTACAGGATATCTCTACAATTTTCTCCAGGCAATAATCTAAAACAGATAAGAAAACCAGATTAAGGAGGAACAACCCTCATTATCTTCCCTGCAATCTCAGGGTACATGGATATGAAGCAAAGCTCTTCCTCTGTCAATGGCTTCTGCGTGTGCACATTGGCAAACCTTACCAGCTCTAATATCCTGTTTGCCTCATTATCATCCTTGAATTCAACGCAGAATTTTCCTTTTTCGCACAGCTTGTCCATGACATGTATGAATCCCTTTATCCCGCCGTATTCGCCTGTTGTTATCTGCCTTCCTGTCTCGAAGAAATCCAGTTCCCCTCTCCCCAGCTCCTCGTAATCATAAAGCTCGTAGTTTCTTCGGTCTTTTAATGCTCCGTCTGCATGTATGCCTGATTCATGTGCAAATGCATTGCTTCCGACCCCTACCTGGTTGTGCGGTATAGGGATCTTAAACGCATAAGATGCGTATTTTGCCAGGTTGTATGATTTTTTCAGGTCCGCATCCTGCAGGGCTTTTGAATAGCTGCTGTAAAAGCCGGATGATTTCCTTAATGCAAGCAGGACAGAAAGCATATCAGCATTCCCTGCCCTCTCTCCTATGCCGTTTATTGTCGTGTTTATATAAGCATCCTGGCCTGCGTCGATGCACGCCTTTGCGCCTGCTATGGAGTTAGCCACAGCCATTCCAAGGTCATTATGGCAGTGCAGCTCGATAGGCATCTTGACATTTTCAGCGAGCTCCTTTATCCTGTCATGTATTGTCATAGGATCATCATAGCCTAATGTATCGCAGTACCTCACCCTGTCTGCGCCGTTCTCTTTTGCAGCCAGTGAGAAATCAGTAAGATATTTCATGTCTGTCCTTGAGGCATCCTCTGCATTGACCCCTACTGTTTCTGCACCCAGCTCCTTCGCCCTCTTCAATGCCTCTACCATAAGCTTAATGACGTCCTCTCTTGTCTTCTTGCCCTGGAACTTCCCCGTAATCATCTGCTCAGATGTGGATATTGAGATATTGAAATGCTTTATCTCAGGAACATTCCTGAATGCCTTCTCGACATCCTCTTTTATCGCCCTGGTCCAGCCGGCAAGCCTCATCCGCTTCAGAGCGCCGATCTTGGCCAGTTCAAGGTTTCCGTTCAGGTAGTTTACCTCATGGTTTGTTACAGGAAAGCCGAACTCGGACTGGAATACCCCCATCTCATCAAGCTTAAGGTTTATTATGGTCTTTTCCAGCTTTGCCAGACCTACCCTGGAAGTCTGGACCCCGTCCCTGTTGGTCACGTCAATGATGTGTATCTTTGGCATTATGAGCACCCCCCCATTGCCTGTATTAACATATTTAATAGAGTATAATAGAGTATTATAGTAATGCAGAATTGTTTTTAAGGTTTTTGCTATTTATAGTATGTCCGCTGTTCAACCTAAAGGCTGCTGACCTGCATTTTCAACACAGCAACTACTTCTCAAAATGCCTGTCAAAAGCCAGCACAGCAGGCTTGCAGCTGCCCTTTACCAGTTCTGACGGGTACTGCCTGCATATCCTGGGCCTTGCTTGATATATAATGCAGGAGGTACTTTTCCCCCTTTTCAGGAACATGCACCATCCTTTCTTTTCTTTTATGTAGCTGTTGTTGAGGTTGTCAGTATAGATGAAGTCTTCTTCCTTATAGCCTGCTTTCTTTATCCTTTCTATGTCTGCCTTATACAGCCTTGGGGACCTGCAGCATTCACCGCATTTTTTGCACTTAAATTTTTTTTTCATCATCAAATACCTCTCTTTTATTCAAACTCCTTAAGGAACTTTATAAGCTCTGATGCTTTCTCAAACTCCATGAACTCCTTCTTTGTCAGGGCAGGTATTTCCTTTGGCTTTTTCTTCCTGTATATCGTCAGCCTGTCAGCATCCACCAGCTTGGATAAGGAGTCAAGCCCCGGCCCTGGCTTATCCCCCACCTTTGTCAGTATCAGCTCATCCTTCTTCTTTGCGATGACATCAAAAGGAACCTTTTTGGTGTCAACAGCCTCAAAGCCAAGGTCAGAGTATTTCCTTACAACATCGCCACTTGCAGCAGGATGTCGCTCTATATGCCTTAGCTCTGATTGCCTCTCAAAGACGTTTATCTTGTCAAATACAGAATGCCCGAAGATATCATAGATCTTCAGGGCCTTGTTGACAGTGACATCAGCCTGTCCTTTCTCATACCTCTGCACCATCTTCTTGCTGACCCCAACCTTCCTTGAGATGTCCCCTAATGATATGCCTTCCTGCTCCCTTATCCTCTTTATCTTATCCCCTAAGACCCTTGCGGTAGGCCCTGCCCTGCCTGACCTTATGAAAGGGAACTTATTCTCGACAGAGTTCCTGAACGTGCTGAAGTTAAGCGTATAGATGCCGCATCTTGAATAGACGATATTGTCATAAAGCCTGTTCCCTGCTTTCTCTGATATTACCAGTGGAGACGCCCCTATGTAAGATGCAACATGTCGCATCTGGCTTGCATATTCCTCTGATATTGAATTGGCATCCTCAAGGACCTTGATAAGCAGGATCCTTTTTTCATTCCTTGCAAGTATGTCAAATGCTGTCCTTGTCAGTGATTTTATTGTATAGCCTTTTTTAAGAAGATATATGCCCACCTTCTCGACTATTCCTGTCTTCATATAAACTCCATAACCAATGGTAATATTTAAATATATAAGGTCCTGAGCCAATGCCATGATAATAACAATAAGCGGCATAGCAGGCTCAGGAAAATCAACGATAGCTAAATTACTGGCAAAAAAGCTTGATTACAGGCATTATTCTGTCGGGGACTTTATGAGGGAGCTGGCAAGACAGAGAAGCCTTACCCTTCTTGAGCTTAGCAGGGAAGCAGAGCAGGATAAGGGGATAGACCTTGAGCTTGACAGGAAGCAGATAGAGATAGGAAAGACCGAGGATAACTTTGTTATCGATTCCAGGCTTGGCTTTCATTTCATCCCCAGCTCAGTAAAGGTCTTCCTTGATGTTGAACTGAACGAGGCTGCAAGGCGTATCTTCGATGAGAAAAGGCAGCATGAGCAGTACAGGGACATACAGGAGTCTATAGAAAAGATAAAGGCGAGGATAAGGTCAGAAGGCAGGCGCTATAAGGAATACTATGACATAGATTACAGGGATAAGAAGCATTATGATATAATCATTGATACGACCAGCATAAAGCCAGAAGAGGCGGTCAGGAAAATACTGGATTCTATGAAATCAAAAAAATCGTTGGTAACCCCTAACTGAAGTCATAGATTTAACCACACGATTTTTAGGATATTTGAAATTGCTACATCCCCCGATTGAAGTCGTGGGGTATTGCAATTTCAAATATAACCATTATAACCATATAACCATAGATGTATATAATATCTTAAAAAAGTATTTATGCTGATTCTTATTCATTTGCTGGAATAAATATGGCTTTCCAGTGATAGCGGATATATCTCTGAAATGATTTACAATCATGGTATGGATTGAGTGGTTAATCCATGGTTTTATGATTATATCGGGAAGAAAAATGAGGGTTGTTTGAAATGCGAAACGGACTGGAAGGGTTACTGCATACGCCTGGCATACATCATGTATCTAAGCATATTATAGCAGAGCATATAGCAAAGCATAAGGAGAAATACCTTGCTGGAGGAGCAGCATTGTTTTTCTTGTTAGCTCCATCCTCTAAGGGAAAGTTAGGTACTATCCCTGTATTTGTCAAGCCAGCCTATTCGGCGGATTCAGATTATCATCCTACTACCATACGATTAGCATGGGACCTTAATACAGAGCCTGATATGTGGAAATATATTATTCAGGGGAAGGGAATAAGATGGGATGGTGAAGAACGATTTATCCAGGTAGAGGTATTGCATCCAAAACATGAGACAGAACCTATAAGCCTAGAATCTGACTGCACATATACTTTTGCTGCATATGCTGTTGATACATCAGATTTTTCATCTGATAAGAGTAATGAGGTAGTATATACAACCTACAATGAAAAGCTTTCTGGGCTAAGGGTTGAGCATCCTAATGTTGAGGAGCCCCCTGTTGACAGCACTTCCAAGATCAAAAGGAGATTAGTGTGCAATCGTAATTATACTGGGCCCTGTATGGGGTACGTATTTATGGTTAGAAGAGCAGGGGGTCCAGAAGTAAAATACTTTGTACCACAGCCGGCAATTGGAGTAGATCCCTCCAAGGAATTCCTTTTTGAGCAGAACGGAGCATATTTTGTGGATGCAGAATCTATTAATTTCGACCGTAACTCTTCTCCCAATCATGGTGAGATATTGTATCTGGCAGGAGCCATCCATCTCAATGATAAAACCCCGCCTATATTAACAGTTGATGAGATACCGCAGTTCACCAACAAGCCCAGCATAGTCGTTTATGGGACTGTCTATGATGATTCTCATGTTGATGTTGACCTTTCCGGAGAAAACCTGCCCCATTCAGGTGAGATCATAAACGAAGGCATAGGCCCATGGTCTTGTAAAGTGGACCTGAAAGAGGGGACTAATCAGGTCCTGGTAACAGCAAAAGACATAAACCAGAATATGACAGAGGTTCCCCTTACGATACAGCGTGTTGATGACTTCACCCCGCCTGAAGGCGGATTAAATGTCCATTCAGGAAAATTAAGCATCGCATATACCGACCAGCTGCCTGGGAAAGGGCAGTTATTCCTTAATGATAAATTGGTAAAGGAATTCAATTTCAGCAGCTCCCAGACCTATAAAGGAAGCCTTATGTCCATGATATCTTTAGACCAGCTCCTGTACGATGAAAATAAGCTGTCAATGGTATTGACAGACGTTGTTGGAAATAAAACTGAATTAGAGGGCATTATCTACTCCTCATTAAAGGTTGTTGATAATGCAGAAACTCCTGAAGCCAATTTAGCGTGGAATACCATGTCTAAGTATGCAAAGCCTGTTGAGCTTGATGGAACCAACAAGACAGACGGCAATTCAGGCCTGGCATTCCCTGCAGAGTTCTCAGGAAACCAAAAGGGCGTTGCTTACTGGGAAAAAAGCCTGCAGGAGCCCATCCCTTTAGGCAAGAAGACAAGCCTGCAGGTCCATAATTCAGATGAGCTTAAGGATACTGACTTCCAGATCGCCTACCGTATAGGAGGAAAATGGTATGTCAGCGATAAGACACGCATAAAGCCAGATAAAGACCAGGACTGGACAAACATAACCTTTGACAATTATAATCTATGGACCTTGGGCTCATTGAACGGAAAAAGTTCAGTTGAACTTGAGCAGATGCTTAATGCCAATAGCCAGCTAAGGAAAAGAGGGAAGACCATCAGAGAGCTGCATGATGTTGAGCTGTCATGCAATGATTACAGCTCCCTCATGGTTGAGGAAGTAGCATTCGTATTCTATGATGGAAGGGTATTTCCTCATAGCAGAAATAAAAGAGAGAAAAGGTATGTGCAGTCTGCCTTTCCTATTGTAATTGTTGACGGCTGGGCTGTTTTTGACGGCATTAAGATAGCAGACCCTGCAACCTCCTATAAAGACGGAGAATCTCCATGGTTCAACTATTATACCATGGGTCTTACAATAAAGGATCTTGAAGAGGCAAATGAATTTATAATCTCCTCACAGGGTATCAGGAAGAATGACCTGAAAAATGGAAAACATATTTACTGGATCCCTGTTATTTTCACAGATGATGCAGGGAATAAGGCAAAGACCTATATAAGGGTTCCCGAAGGCTTTTATGATTTGACTTTAGGTAAAGATAGGTTCATAACCGGCAGAGGTGATGAGCCGATGGATTGGGGGAAGGCTGAAAAATTTACCTATGGCTTATTTAAATTTCCTATATTTTTAAAAGGATATAATAATCGCTTTAAGCATTCTGGTATTGATATTAACCAGCCTAATGTTGAGATTAATAATGTTCGGACGGGTGAGATGTTCCATTATTCCCCCAGGGGCAACCGCTGAATCTCTGTATTTTCTTACCACCTAGGCCAATTCATAATTAGATATTTCCTCATAACACAAAAAATATGATGTATGCTGAAAGCGCCAGTATTGTCCCTATGGCCAGCCCCCTTACATAGCCTCCTGAGAAGAATCTTGGCTTTCCTGCATTTTTAATCTCATCAAGCTTTTTCTCGATCTTTTCCTCAATCTCCCTTATCTTTTCCTCTTTTAGGGATATCTTTTCCTCTATGCTCAGGATATACCCTGTTTTTTCATTCATGGTTGCTGTCTTGCCTGTCTCCACTGTTGTTATCCGGTACATCCTTGCGCCAAGCAACGTTAAAATGATCAGCGGCAGCATGGCTATCAGCATATTTAAGAGCAGATTTTTCCTGTCGATCTCTGCATCAGCAACAGCAAGACCTGTAATCCTGTCAGATGCATAACCCTCCTCTTCAATGGTCTGCTCCCCCTCACTTACGGATAGGTCCTCATCAAGGCTTTCTTCCTCTTCTTCTTTCTTCTCCTTCTTGACATCCCCTCCTGCCTGCTTTTTCGGCTCTTCCCTGTAGCTAAGAAGATATATTGCCAGCTCTGCAGTACTCTCTGACAGCTTGTCTAATGTTACCTTGATGTCCTTCTCGCCGTCGCTGTTAAGGTCATAAGAGCCGGAATCCCCCACAGACATGGTCCTGACAGCAAAGCCCGGCTGGATCAGTATCCTTGCTGAGTTATGCCCTATCTCTTCTATCCCTACAGTTATTGATTTTCCGTCAAAGACAAACCTTAGCTTTTCTTTTACCCTTCCCTTGAAAGTAATCCTTCCTTTCCTGAATTCCCCCTCTCTTATCTGTTCTGCCTTTCCTCCGCTGCTCCCCCCTCCGCCGCCACCCCCGCTGGGCTGCCCGGTGTCAGAGGAAGGGCTCTCAACCTCTATCAGAAGCGTCTTAATGCTGCTGCTGTAGTTCTGCGTCCCTGAATAAAGAGCCGTGATATTATACTGCCCTGTCCGGTTAAGCTCCGTCCTGTTTGATATTGGGCTTAGCCCGTTATTGATCAGCGTTCCGTTATTGTAAAGCAGGATATAGCCATAGGCGGGGGTAATAAGTGTTGCATTTATGCTTACATATTCCCCTTCATCTACACTGATGTTCCCTTCATATCCGTTCAGGCTGAGGTTAATCTCTGAACCCGCTTTTGATATATTCAGGCTTCTGCTTTCTGTTCCGGATGTATAGTTCTGCGAGGCGGATGAATTGCATACATAATAGTATCTTCCTGCAGCTAATGTTCCTGTGTATGGTATTGCAATATTTGTATTGTTCCTGTATAGCTGTGGTGTAACCTGTTCTGTGTTAGAGTTGCAGTTGACTGTTGTTTGTGTCCCATATGTTGTGTTCCATCCAGGCTCTGCTGTAAGGTTGAGCGATAATGTTGCCTTATTTATGGTATATCCAGACGCATTTACGGCAGATGTGTAGTTCTGTGACGCAGCAGATGTGCAGTTATAGCTGTAATAGCCTGCTGCATGCATTATCCCTTTGTTGTTCTCCTGCGAGGTAACATCCGAGCCGTTCCTGTATAATACTGCCCCTGCTTCACCAGTGCATGAGCAGGACGCGTTTATAGCAGTCCCGTAATCCTGCGGAGATGAAAGGTTGAACAATAATCCGCATGATGGGGCAGCTTTCTGAACGATGTATGCCCATTGATTGGTTAAGTTCATATTCCCATAAGTGTCATTAGCATAGCTCCTCCATACATAGCTTCCTGCTGCCAGGCTGGAATATTCATAATAGAACTCTCCGCTCATGTTGGATGCAGTATAGTTTGCCATTGTTCCTGTAAAGTTATGCTCTATTATTACAGTATCTAATCCAACACCTGCATCGTTCCACGTTACATTGAACTGGTAAGCCCTTCCAGGGTAATAGGCAGAATGGCTTTCCGGGTATGTCCTGTTAAAGCTCCATGCAGGAGCTTCGCTGTCAGCACCGCTGTAGTTTATCGATACGCTCCTGTTCTCTCCAGAATCAGGGTTTCCTTCTGCATCATATGCAAGACAGCTCCATAGGTAATTGCCGTTATTCAGGCTCAATGTCCAGCTTGAGCTGTTAGCTGTCCCTGTTATTGTTGCTGACTGGTTTAGTGAAAAGCCCTGTGTTGATGAGTTTGTAAGCCATAGGCTTATGTTTGCCAGGCCGTAGTTGTCTGATGCAGAGCAGCTGAATGTTATGTTGTATGGCTCTGAGCTGTCATTATAGTAGCCTGCCTTTGGGCTGTTCAGCGATGCTGCAGGAGGCATCTCATCAACAGCATACACATAATAGCCCTCTGATGCGGCTGTATAGTTCTCATCCCCTTCAAAGCTGCAGTTTACACTATAGCTTCCCAGTTCGGTGTACGTTGTGATATTTGCTATCTGCCCTGCACCGTAGTTTAATGTTGCCCCATCCTGCGAAAGGTTTAAAATACCTCCTGTATCTGCCCTGCATGTAAGGTTGGCATCAAAGGTGACATTCTCCCTGAAGCCTGCGCCAGTGCCGTTTATCAGCATCTCAACAACAGGCTCTGCTTTCTCTACCACATATGTCCATCTGTCAGTCGGGTCCATATTCCCGGATGTGTCATTAGCATAGCTCCTCCATGCATAGCTTCCTGCTGCCAGGCTGGAATATTCATAATAGAACTCTCCGCTTATGTTGGATGCAGTATAGTTTGCCATTGTTCCTGTAAAGTTATGCTCAAATAATACGCTTCTTAGGTTATAGTTGTCTGACCATGTCACATTGAACTGGTAGCTTTGTCCTGCTGCATATGTTGCCGGGCTGGCAGGGTATGTCCTGTTAGAGCCCCATGCAGGGGCTGTTAAGTCGATGTTGATGACCCTTGTCTCTGTATTGTTGGTGTTTCCTGCCCTATCGCTGCAGTATGCTGTGTATTGGTAGGTCCCCTGCCCAAGGACAAGGCTCCACCAGTAAGATGTTCCCTGGCTGAAAGGGCTGGAGTTTATCGTGCTGTTGATGTCTATCCAGACAGAGTCGATGAACTGCTCGCTGCATGTAAAGTTAAAGGTATGCAGCTGCTGTCTTGTGTATGTATTGTTAGAGGGTGTTGGCAATTCCCATCCTGATGATATATCCGGAGATAGGGTATCTACATAGAACCATGCCTGTTTTGTGTTATTATTGCCTGCAGAATCCCTTGTATAGGATGTTATGGTATAATTGCCCTGTGCAAGGGAAGATACATTGACCTTATCCTTCCAGGTAAAGGTGCTGTTTGAGAGATTTATCGAATTGCCCTGTATAAGGCTGCCTGTCTCATTTGTGATGTTATAGGATGAGTAATTAAGCCTGCTGTTTGCAATGAATATCTCCAAACTGAAATTGCTGTTATAGAAACTGCCTGTCTGGGGAGGTGTGATGTACTGTATGCTGGGCATCGTATTGTCAAGCTCCCAGTAGGTTGATGCGTTTCTGGTATTTCCTGAGCTGTCATTGGCATATACGACAAAGGTCAGGTTAGTGCTGTTTAGGCTGCCTGTATTATAGGGCCATGTTTCATTGGTATGAAGTGTGGAATTGAATAGATTGCCGCTTAGGTTATCCATATCTCCGGAATCAATTACAGGACCGTCTATTGTGCCGTTCCTTATCTCATACCACACATCCGCAAGGTTGTAGTCAGTTATGTTTGCCCTCAGCAGTATTGTCCAGCCAAGGATGTCTGAATTTAGAGGCGTTATTATCGTGATGTTAGGGGCGTTTGTATCCTCTACAGTTATGAGATGCGTCTCATAGGATGATGTATAGTTCTGTGTTTCTGAATAGAGAGCGGTTATATTATAGATGCCAGGTATGTTATACTGGCTGTAATTGCTTATCTCGTTATTGCCGTTGTTGATTAATGTTCCGTTCCTGTATACTTCAATATAGCCTGCTGCAGGGGTGACCAAAACAGCGT
>JAHWHQ010000122.1 GCA_019323195.1 Candidatus Woesearchaeota archaeon
ACTATCATAGGACAAAATTCTGTCATCCGGGCCTTCTCGATAATCTATGCAGGAAATAAGATAGGAGATGATTTCCAGACAGGGAATTATGCTATGGTCAGGGAAGACAATAAGATAGGAAATAATGTTAGCATTGGCTCAAAATCAATAGTAGAGCACCATGTAACAATAGAGGATGATGTAAGGGTCCACTCCCAGGTTTTCATCCCTGAATTCTGCGTTCTCAAAAAAGGCTGCTGGCTGGGGCCTAACGTAGTCCTGACCAACACACTGCATCCCTTATGCAAAGAGGCAAAAAAATGCCTGAAAAAAACTCCTGTAATCATTGGAGAGAACGCCAAGATAGGCGCTAACTCAACCATCCTTCCAGGGGTTAAGATAGGAAGCAATGCAGTGGTAGGGGCGGGCTCTGTGGTCGTAAAGGATGTCCCTGAAAACAAGGTAGTTGCAGGAAATCCTGCTAAAGTTATAAAAGATATTAAGGAAATAAAATGCCCATTTAGTTTTGTTGACAAGCCTTATTAGTGTTCTAAGTAGATTTGAAAACACATTGGTCTGCTAATCCTCATCAAAAACAAACAGCTCCTCGATCTTAGCCTTTAAAACCTTTGCAACATCATGTGCAAGCTGTAGCGAAGGGTTGTACTTTCCCTTCTCCAGAAAAACAATAGTCTCTCTCCTCACGCCAACCTTTTTTGCAAGCTCCTCCTGTGTCAGGTTATGCCTTGCCCTGAATTCTTTTATCCTTGTCTTCATCTTATGTCCGGCTTCCTAAGGAGATAAAACCTAAAGCCCATAATCGTAATTATCATCATCCAAAAGACCGATGTTATCAGCTGCGTTGCAGTCAGGCTGATAAACCCCAGATAATCCATCCAGTATAAAAAAGTCACTAAAATGAATGTTGATGTCCATGAGAGCAGAGCCGCCCTGCTGCCCAGCCTCTCAAGCCTTTCATCTGATCTGTATCTTTCAGGATGCTTGAACCTGAAGAATGCAATTATTATGATGCCTGCTATTATCCCTGACGCCATCCAAATAGACTGCGGATCGTTTTTTTTAATAAGCAGCATGGCAAGCATAACAGATATAAGCAGAATCTTGCCGATAAGCCATTTATTCTCTTTTCCCATCTTAACATCACCCCTATAGCCCTATGCCCTGTTTCCTGTTGTAATAGAGCCAGCACAGGCCAAACAGTATAGCCATCCCTAAGATCCCCATCCCCAATGCCTGTGAAGCATCCCTGAACCTTATTAAGCTGCTGTCTGCCAGCCAGCTTAGTATAAGAAGGTACCATATTGAAATAAGATAAGCCTTTGCAAACGCCAGGTTCATCACCTTCCTTGACCTCTCATCCTCAACCGGCAGCCCTTTTTTAACGCTTTTTAGCTCTCTTACGGTATATGCAACAAAAAACACCGCTATTGTCAATGCAATAATAACCATAAGCAACGCTCCCAGGATATTATCCTGTTTTATTCCGTACATGACTGCGAACAGCAGCAATGTAGCTGCCACCAGTATCCCGACAACAAGCTTTGAGTATATTCTCCAGCTTCCGCTGCATGATTTTTTCTTATTTTTCATCTTAATGCCCTCCTTTCCAGCATGATATTGGATATTGTCTTAACAATCATCCCTCCAAACAGGGCTGCGACCAGAAACCAGTTAACCTTAAACTCCTGCCTCAAAGAGCTGGAGATTATCTCATATAAAAGCCCTGCAGCCAGGATCAGCATCATCACCCAGGCAGCATTCCTCTCTGCCAGTGCCTCAATCTTTCTCTCCCTCTCATCCTTTTTCAAGCAGACCATTATATGGACAGCGTCAAGCAGCAGAAAAACAGCCCACCCTGTAGTTACAATCATCCTGGTCCTTGCATCCCAATAAGGAAGCGCCTGGAAAACAACAAAAGGTATCAAAACAAAAGCCAGGTAAACCCAGCCCTGCCATGTCCTGGGGTAAAACCCCCATCCTCCATACTTCCTTCTTTCAAACCATTCAGGTTTTCCTATCATATCAACCACCTTTATTAGTTACTTTGAATATTCCATATATTTTGTTATATTTATCTAACCTTATGTTAGAAATAAATAACATAAGTTATATATAAATGTTTGGTTTTTATTGGCTGCTACACCAAACAAGAGTATCTTCAAAAACCAATTTCCACCCAAAAATTTATAAACTAGGGGCTACTACTAATATCAAGATGAGCATAATAGAAAGAATAAATACTGTACTGGACTTCTTTCTAGATAGTAATTTCTCATATTTTTACTTTTGCTAGTCTCTGGGCTATTTTAAGGCTTAAGAGACACTCATTGTTCAAATTCATACCTATTTAAAAAGGTTTAAGTAAATTCCAAAAACATTCGAAAAGTCAAAAAGTTTTAGAAATCAGATGATTTCTAAACCGTCTTGAAACCTTAAGCTTTGCTCAAAGTTTCAAAAAGTTTTAGAAATGAGGAATTTCTAAACCGTTTTGAAAAGTCTTTTGACTTTTCAAAAAGTTTAAAAACAGACAAAACCACCAAAAAGGTAAAATGCAGCAAAAAATCCAGGAGTTAAAGGAAATCTCAAAAAAGATAAGGAAAAGCATACTGACAAGCACCTGCTTAGCAGGCTCAGGCCATCCCGGCGGCTCTTTGTCAGCCGCAGACATAATGGTCTGCCTCTACTTCCATAAGATGAGGCATAATCCAAAAAAGCCGGATGACCCTGACAGGGACAGGTTTATACTGAGCAAAGGCCACGCAGCCCCTGCCTTATACGCCTGTCTGGCATATTCAGGCTATTTCCCTGTCAAAGAGCTTGAAACATTAAGGCAGCTCGGCTCACGTCTGCAGGGCCATCCTGAACGGACAAAGCTCCCAGGAGTGGAAGCCTCTACAGGGCCTTTAGGCCAGGGCCTAAGCTTCTCCAACGGTGTAGCATTGGCAGCAAAGCTGGACAAAAAAGGCTACAAGGTCTACTGCCTCATAGGTGATGGCGAATCACAGGAAGGCATGATCTGGGAGGCCGCAATGACCTCTGCCCATTACAAACTTGACAACCTCTGCATTATCCTTGACCATAACAGGCTCCAGATAGACGGAAATGTCTCAGATGTCAAGAATATTGAGCCCGTAAAGGAAAAATTCATGGCCTTCAATTTCCACGTAATAGAGATAGACGGCCATAATTATGCTGAGATACTGCAGGCATTGGAAAAAGCCGATAAAATAAAAGGCAAGCCCACCATAATAATCGCCAACACAGTTAAAGGAAAAGGCGTTCCATGCATGGAAAACAAGGTGGAATGGCACGGCAAGGCCTGCAAGCCGGAAGAGCTTGAAAAATTATGCGGATTGATATAAGATGGAAGGACAAAAACCGGAAGCTACAAGGGACGGCTTTGGAAAAGGCATTGTAAAGGCCGGAAAAAACCATGATGTTGTCGTATTGGATGCAGACCTGGCAGAATCAACGCGCTCGATACAATTCAAAGAGGCCTATCCTGAAAGGTTTTTTGACATAGGCATTGCTGAGATGGACATGGTAGGGACAGCAGCAGGCCTTGCTGCCTCAAAAAAGATTCCCTTCGCGTGTTCCTTTGCAGTCTTCTCGACAGGAAGGGCCTACGGAGCCATGCGTCTGGCTGCCATCTCAGAGCTTGATGTAAGGATTGTAGGAAGCCATGCAGGGATAGGTACAGGGGAAGACGGTGCAACACACCAGTCGATTGACGACATCTCGCTGGCAAGGACGCTTCCTGGCATGACCGTGATCCAGCCTTGCGATTCATTGGAGACAGAAAAAGCAACCCTTGCCCTGGTAAAGCACAAAGGCATTGCATACCTAAGACTTACAAGGTCAAAGCTCCCTATAGTCACCAAAGAGAAGGATCCTTTCATAATAGGAAAAGGAAAAGTAATGTGTGAAGGAAAAGACATGACAATAATAGCTACAGGCGCATTAGTTCATATTGCCATGGAAGCTGCCCGGGAATTGAAAAAGCAGAAGATATCTGCCAGGGTCATAAACATCCATACGATAAAGCCGATTGACAAGGAGCTTATCCTGAAAGCAGCAAAAGAGACAAAGGCGATAATAACAGCCGAAGACCACAGCATAATAGGCGGTCTTGGAAGTGCGGTTGCAGAGGTAGTCTCTGAAAATCATCCTGTAAAAATAAGGCGGATAGGAGTTAATGATGAGTTTGGCCAGTCAGGAAAGCCTGATGAGCTCTACAAGAAATACGGGCTTACAAAAGAGAATATAATGAAGTCAGCTATTGAGCTGCTAAAGTAAGTATTTAGTCTTTGACTAAATACAGTTATCCTCCCCACTACCACACAACTAAAGCTAATATCCCACCCCGACACATTATGGAATGGGCATACAACTAAGTAAATGTATACAAGGAGGTAAAACAAGATGATAATTGTATTAAAGACAAACGCAAGCCAGAAAGAGATTAGTGCAGTATCTGAAAAGATAAAGAAGATGGGTCTTGAACCGCATATCTCAAAAGGCGTGGAAAGGACTGTCATAGGCGCTATTGGAGACGAATCACTGCTTAAGGAAGACCAGCTTAAGGCTATGCCTGTTGTAGAGAAGGTTCTTCCCATAATGAAGCCCTATAAATTGGTTTCAAGGGAGTTTAAAAAAGAAAACACTATAATCAAGGTTGGAAACACCCCAATAGGCGGTGACGAGATTGTTGTAATGGCCGGGCCATGCGCCATTGAAAGTGAGAAACAGATCACAGAAACAGCAAAAGCAGTCAAAAAAGCAGGTGCCTCTCTTTTAAGGGGCGGGGCGTTCAAGCCAAGAACCTCTCCATATTCATTCCAGGGCATGGGAGAAGAAGGGCTTAAGATAATGTCAAAGGCAGGAAAGCTTACAGGCCTTCCTATAGTGACCGAGGTCATGGCTACAGCAGATGTCCCCTGTGTTGCTGACTATGCAGACATACTTCAGGTAGGTGCAAGGAATATGCAGAATTTCAACCTGCTAAGGGCGGTTGGCAAGGTAAACAAGCCTGTCCTGCTGAAGCGCGGCCTTTCCTCAACATTGAAGGAATTCCTTATGGCAGCAGAATACATAATGTCAGAAGGCAACCATAACGTAATATTGTGCGAAAGGGGGATAAGGACATTCTGCCAGTACACAAGGAACACCCTTGACCTTAACATAGTCCCGGTCCTCAAGAAGGAAACCCACCTGCCTGTGATAGTTGACCCCTCGCATGGAACAGGAAAGTTTGAGCTTGTAGCTCCTATGAGCAAGGCAGCGATAGCAGCAGGGGCAGACGGCTTAATAATCGAAGTTCACCCTAACCCTGAAGAGGCAACGTCAGACGGTGACCAAAGCCTCACGCCAAAAGCATTTTCAAGATTGATGGAGGAGTTAAAATCAGTTGCTAAAGCTGTCGGAAGAAAACTCTAAAGATGGAAAAAGTACACCTGAGCCTAAAAAAGGAAATCGACAACTCATATGACATCCTTATAGGCAGCTCCCTCCTGGAAAAAATTCCTTCAGACCTTAAGAAAAGCAGGATAGCGAACAGATACCTCATAATAACAGACTCTAATATAGAAGGGCTGTTCGGAAAAAAGCTTTTAGGGCTTATGAAAAAGAACGGCCTTGATGCAGGATTAATCTCCTTCAAGGCAGGTGAAGAGAACAAAAGGATAGAGACCTTCAGGACCCTTATCCAAAGCGCCTACAGCACTGGCTTAGACAGGAAATCTTCCATAATAGCATTAGGAGGCGGCGTGACAGGAGATATGGCAGGTTTTGTAGCTGCCTGTTATATGCGGGGTATAAGCTATATCCAGGTCCCGACCTCATTGCTTGCCATGACAGACTCCAGCATAGGGGGCAAGGTAGCTGTTGATCTTCCGAACGGAAAAAATACTGTCGGAAACTTCCATCAGCCCAAAAAGGTCTACATAGACGTATCTCTGCTTAAGACCCTCCCGAAAAAAGAGCTCATGACCGGGCTTGCAGAGATAATCAAGCATGCCCTTATCAAGGACGCCTCCATGTTCGATTTTATAGAAAAAAACCTCGATAAGATAATGGACAAGGAAGAATCCGTCATGATAAGCCTGATTAAAAGGAACTGCGAGATCAAGGCAGAGGCTGTAGAGAAAGACGAGAAGGAAGCAGGGTTAAGGAAGCTGCTGAACTATGGCCATACAGTAGGCCATGCAGTTGAAACCCTCACAAACTACAAGAGATATTCACACGGCGAAGCTGTTGCAATCGGCATGGCAGTAGAGGGCCTTATAGCCAACAAGCTGGGCCTGCTTTCACAGGAAGAGCTAGAAGAACAGAACCGCCTTATCAAAAAAGCCGGCCTGCCCATAAAACTCCCTGACATCAATGCTAAAAAGCTGATAAGCGAGCTGAAAAAAGACAAGAAGGTTGTTGATGGAAAGATAGAGTTCGCCTTATTAGAGGGGATAGGAAAGGCAAAGTTCGGGTTAAGCGCCCCTGACAAAATAATAGAAGAGGCAGTAGAAGAAAGCAGATGATTGCAATACCCATAACAGCTTCCGCAACAGATGAAGCCCTGAAGGACATCAAAAAAGCGCAAGGGATTGCCGGGCTTTTAGAGCTAAGGCTTGACTTTATCAGGGATATAAACAATAAAAACCTGGAAAGGCTGTTATCCGGCACCGCAAAAAAAGTAATTGTCACAGACCGAAAAAACAGGATAGGCCTCATAAGAGAAGCAGTCAGGCTTGACGCAGATTTCATCGACATGGACATATCTGCAGGCAAAAAGGCGATAAGGGATATAATAAAAGCCGCGCACAGGAATAAAACCAGGATTATTGTCTCCTTCCACAACTTCAAAAAAACCGACAAGAGGGAGATCCTGAAAAGATACAGCCTGATAAAAAAACTATGCCCCGACATAATAAAGATAGCATCCTTCGCAGATTCAATAGACAACAACCTTATAATATTCAGCCTCATAAAAAGGGCAAAAAAAGAGAACAAGAGGATTATAGCCTTATGCATGGGCGAAAAAGGCGGGATATCAAGGATAATATCCCCTTTCATAGGGTCAGAATGGACATATGGGTCTCTGAAGCATGGAAAAGAATCCGCTCCTGGCCAGATACCGGCAGATATGCTGAAAAGCCTTTACAGGATAGATAGGCTGAAAAAACCCAAGATATTCGGCCTTGTAGGCAACCCTGTAAGGCACAGCAAAGGCATTATAATCCATAATAAGGCTTTCGCTAAGCTAAAGCTGGACAGGGTCTATGTCAACTTCCTTGTTGACAACCTCAAATCATTCATAGATAATTATAAGCCGATAATATCTGGCTTAAGCGTAACTATCCCTTTCAAAAGGGATATCATAAGATACCTTGATGATATTGACCCTGTTGCAAAAAAGATAGGCGCTGTCAACACAGTGATAAAGAGAGACGGAAAGCTGATAGGGTACAACACGGATGTAACAGGCGCAATAAAGGCGATAGAGTCCAAGACCTCCATAAAAGGCAGGAGGGTTCTTATGAT
>JAHWHQ010000011.1 GCA_019323195.1 Candidatus Woesearchaeota archaeon
AGAGGGAAAGTGAATGTCTGGTCATCAATTGGGCTGTCAAGCCTGACCTTAAGGCTATACTTACCCTGGTCAAATCTTGCAGGCAGTTCCATACTTAATCTTTTATCATAAACCTGGCCTACCTTTACATTAAAAGCATCTGTCTCATCATTTACCTTATCCTTATCGCTTAGGTCATAGCCTTTTAGCTCAACCTCAATCTGAACATCTTCAACAGTTATATTTCCAAAGCCTTCTAATCTTAATGTAACAAGAACATCAAGCTCATCTGTTTTTTCTAAGTTTTTAGGGTTAGCTGGATCAAGCCCAACATTATTAACCTCAACTTCTATAGTAGCTTGCCCTGCACCAAATGACTCAGTAACCGGATAACTGGTAGCCTTCACAAGACCGCAAGCCAAAATACTCACCAGAACCAAAACCAATAAACCCTTCATATACTTCATTTTTTTTACCCCCAAAATTTTATCTAATTTTTATTTGTTTGTGTATATATTAACAAGAAAATTACAAATTTTCTTGTCAAGATCGAGATGTGAAATCCCGCAACCTGATTGTTATTTTTATGTTATATACAGCTTATATTTAAACTTTTCGGTAATTTAGTATACAATAGTAGTTACTTAAAACCACCATTCCAAAGTTAAAATTTTACCACTTAGTTCAAATAAAAATATTTCAGGATCATTTTTTCAGGTCGATATAAAATTCACCGTACGGATTAAAACAAAAGTATTTTAAAATCTTCACTTCCATCAAGGGATATGATCTCGGTAATAGGCGCTGGCCCTGCGGGCTGCTATTCTGCATACCTGCTTGCAAAAGCAGGAAAAGACGTCAGCCTCTTCGAGGAGCACAAGGAGATCGGGTCGCCTGTCCAGTGCACAGGACTGGTAACATCCCCGATTAACAATATTCTAAAATTAAAAAAAGGTATCATCATAAATGAGATAGACAAAGTAAAGATATTTTCTTCAGAAAAAAATTTTCTGGGATTAAAGCTAAAGGATAAAAACCTCATCCTGGACAGGAAAAAGTTCGACAGCCATCTTGCAGACCTTGCAGTAAGCATGGGAGCAAAGATTTTCCTCAACTACAAGTTCATCAGCTGCGAAAAAAACATTATAAAAATAAGATACAACAATGAAAAGGAGGCTGCGATAAGGACAGATAATCTTATAGGGGCAGACGGCCCTTTAAGCCAGGTTGCCAAATTAAGTGGGATGATAAAACAAAGAAAGTTTCTCACAGGGATCCAGGCAACAGCTAAGCTAAAGAACGATAACTGCATTGAGTTCTATCCCTCGATAGGGGCGTTTGCATGGGTTGTCCCCGAGAATAGCGAAACCTGCAGGGTTGGAGTCGCATCCTATAACAACCCTAAAGATGATTTTACTGGTCTTCTTAAGCTAAAGAAAATAAGCAGCAAAGACATAATAGAAAAGCAGGGCGGCCTGATCCCTGTATATGATCCAAGACTAAAAACAAAGAAGGATAATATATATCTAGTAGGCGACGCTGCTGCACAGGTCAAGGCCACAACCGGAGGAGGGATAATTCAGTCCCTTAAAGCAGCGCAGGCCTTGGCAGACTCTATTATTAATAATAGGGATTATGAAAAAGAGTGGAAAAAAGAGATAGGAAAAGACCTTCTGCTTCATCTGAGGATGAGGAACATCATGAACAGGTTCAGGGAAAAAGACTGGAGCCGGCTTATTAAAATGTTCAAAAAAGACAGGACAAAAAGGATAATAGAAAGCTTTGACCGCGATTACCCGACAAGGTTCGCATACAAGCTGCTGCTGAGCGAGCCGAGGATGTTGTATTTTCTGAGGTTTTTGTTTTGAACTTCATAGTATTTATTGCCTGGAATTTTCATTGTTTTCTTCAATATTCCAGATATTATAAATTTTATATAGTTTATATAATAACATAAGGTTTAAATAAATGTTATTTTTATTCTAAGATATAGAAAGGGAGCACTTTAAAAAACCCAAAATGGGAAATAACTTGGAAATAGGAAATGAAACAGTAAATATATACAATACAAATCCCCTTAAAATCAGGGGGTATTCTGGGCCTGAAGAGCATCTTGAGAACCTAATGGACCATCCTGAAATAATAAGGGGTTTGGAAAGGAGACCAAATTCTAAACAGGGTATCCCTATTGATGAGCAAACTAATAATCTGATATCCCGCTTTTTAGAAAATAAGGAGTATCTCAAACCTGATCAAACCATAGAAAACATGGTTAATAATCCTGATGATAATCCTAAAAAAATAAATGATATTAAAAATTTTATAGATATGGCACTAGATTTATTTAACAATTATGGCAATAAATTAAGCCCGGAAAATCGTAAAGCATATTTAGATAGAATCAGAGAAATCCACGAGAATGTCAGAATCTTAATTAAAAAAATAGAAAAACTAAAGTACGTAAAAAGGGATAATCCACCATATAAACAGATTAATGGGTCTAGACAGATTAATGAGTATAAAAAATTTAATGGGTCTAAACAATATTGGATAGATACGCTAACAGAGATATCCCGTGTAACAGGTTCTAGAAAATACCGTTCAAAAAAAAACACAAAAAACCATAAATAGAAAGCTTTTTATTTAAAATACGATTTTCTAGATTTTTCAGGTGGTCTTATGGGTTTTGACGAAAGCGATGAAGAAGATGAAATAAGCATAGATTTCTCTAAGATTAAGAGCTTCTTTAAGAAGAAGAAAGCGCCTGCTGAAGAGCCTAAACAAGAGATTAAAGCAGAGGAAAAGGCTGAAGCAAAAGAAGATACTAAAAAAGCAGAAGAGATTAAAGAAAAACACGAAAAAAAAGACGAGCCCGAAGAACACCAACAAAATAATGAAGAGAAGCAAAAAGAGCATATCAAAGAATCACCAAAACCTTCAGCTGAAAAACAGCACCATTCACCATCAAAGTCAGAGAAAGGCGATGATGAAGAAACAGAAGAGGACGAGATAAGCATAGACTTCAGCAGGATAAAAAAATTATTCAGGGGAAAAAAAGAAGAAAAACCAGAAGCCAAGGCAAAAGCTAAAGATGATGAAGGAGAAGATGAGGAGCTGTCGATAGATTTCGGAAAGGTAAAGGACTTCTTCAAGGGCATAAAGCAGGGGATAAAGGAAAAAAAGCCAGGAGATGAAAGTGACGAAGAGGTATCCTTAGACGTTAAAAAAACAATCAACTTCTTTGACAGGCATAAAAATATACTGCTGCCCGCCCTGTTAATAATAATAGCAATCTTCTTCAGCTTCCACCTAAGGGTTCAGTCCGCGCATCTTCCGGCTACTGACAGCTGGGCAGCAAGCTCTGTCTACAACCAGATAAGATCATCCATAAAGTCGCAGATAAGCAAGCAATACCCTAACCTTCCGGAAGCTAACAAAAACTCACTGGTAGAGTCTGAATTCCAAAAAGTATTAAAGGAGCAGAAAGAACAGATCAGCCAGCAGATTGAGGGGACCTCAAACTACTTCAAGACAAGGCTTCAAAACGAAAACGGCCAGACCTATCTCCTTGCCATAGACCCCTATTTCTGGATGAGGCACGCGCAAAACGTTCTGGAAAACGGCCATCCAGGAGATGAATTAAGGGATGGTATTCCTTATGACAACCACATGTACGCCCCTATTGGAAGGAACGTCCCACAGGACATGTTCCATGCCTATTTCGAGGCCTACCTTTACAAATTCCTAAGTTTTTTCAAGAGGGACATGGACCTTATGACCCTTGTATTTTATGTTCCCATAATACTCTCTGCCCTCTGCATTATCCCTGCCTTTTTCATAGGAAAAAGGCTTGCCGGAAACTTTGGCGGTTTTATCTCAGCATTTATGCTGGCAGTCCACCCCTCTTTCCTGACAAGGACAGCAGGCGGCTTTGCAGACACAGACGCATATAATGTCTTGTTCCCCTTAGTCATCACATGGCTGTTCCTGGAGGCGTTTGAGACAAAGAACAAAAAAAAGATGGCCATGTATTCTATCCTTGCTGGGCTGTTTGTAGGGCTTTTCAGCTTCACATGGGGAGGATGGTTCTATATATTTGACTTTATACTATTTTCATCTGCCATCTATCTGGTCTATTTCATAATACTGAACAGGGACGAGATCAAGGACATCAAAAAATTTGTTAGGAAGTCAAACTTCTATAATACTGTCATACTGCTTTCGGTTTTCATAACATCCTCTGCCTTATTTACCACCATATTAACAGGCTTCGACAACTTCAAGGGCGCCTTTTTAAGGGGGCCTCTTGCATTCGCAAGGCTAAAGCAGGTTGCAATAACCACTATCTGGCCCAACGTCTACACAACAGTTGCCGAGCAAAACCCTGCTTCCCTTAACTCTGTCATTTCTCAAATCGGGGTTGGCAACACCCTGTTATTCTTAATCGGCTTAATAGGCATAGCCCTTACCATGCTAAGAAAAGAGACTAAAAAGGCCTCTGACCTGTGGTTCGCTATCGGCTCTATTGTATGGTTCATAATAATATTAGGGATAAAGCCTCAGGACCTTACCTGGTTCTTATTCCTCATAAGCCTCCCTATAATAATCAAGCTGATCCTTATAATAAAAGAAAAAGACACCTCAGTAGACATAAAAGCAGCTATCCTGCTGATCCTCTGGTTCATAGCAACAATATACGCCAGTGTAAAAGGGGTAAGGTTCACCTTATTGGCAGTTCCTGCCTTTGCTATAGCTTTCGGCGTTACATTAGGGATAGGATATTACTACCTCCACAATCTTGTCACAAAAGGCCTTAAGATAAACAAATACCTCTCAAAGGCCCTGGTGATAATACTGTTGTGCCTTCTCTTGCTGGGCCCCTATAAATCAGGAAAGGCAACATCCATGAACGAGATCCCTTCCATGAATGACGACTGGTACAGCTCGCTGCAGAAGATTAAATTCGAGTCTAAGCCTGACGCTATAATCAATTCATGGTGGGATTTCGGGCACTGGTTCAAGATGGTCGGCGACAGGGCAGTTACATTTGACGGAACATCACAGAACTCTCCCAACGCCCACTGGATAGGCTCTGTGCTCCTGACAAAGGATGAGAATTATGCAGTAGGGACATTAAGGATGCTTGACTGCGGGCAGAACAAGGCATTCGAAGAGCTCAATAAGATAATAAATGACGAGGCCTCCTCGATAGAAATAACAGAGAACATAGTAAGGATGGAAAAAGAAGAGGCAGGATCTGTTCTGCTAAGCAAAGGCTTAAGTGAAAGTGAGGTTAATGAAGTTTTGGAACACAGCCATTGCACCCCGCCTGAGGACTATTTTATAACCTCTTATGACATGATAGGCAAATCAGGAGTATGGGCCCATTTCGGCTCATGGAATTTTGACAGGTCATTAATCTATAATACGCTGAAGAAAAAGGAATACAGGGAAGACATAGAAAAGTCCATCTCATTCCTCCAGGAGAGGTTCAACTATACAAGAGAACAGGGGGAAAAGGTTTATTATGACATCCAGTCAATAAGAAATGACGCAGAAGCGAACTCCTGGATAGCTCCATGGCCCTCTTACGCAGGCTCCTCTGGATGCAGGAAAACAGGGGAAAACAAGATAGCCTGCAGTGTAGCGCAGGGCGCAGAGGCAGAAATCGACCTTGAAACACTGCAGTCAGACATCCAGACAGCGCAGGGAGTCATGCACCCGGATTCGATAGTCCTCCCGTTAGAGGATGGAAGCTATAGAAGAAAGGAATTCAACAGCACCATAGGCGTAAGCATGGTTCTTATACCCACAGGTGAAGAAAGCTACAAAGCATTGATGATGCACCCTGATTTAGATAAGTCGATGTTCACTATAATGTTCTACCTAAACGGCCACGGCTTAAGATATTTCGATAAGTTCAGTGATGTCACTGACATAACCGGAGGCAGGATCATTGTCTGGAAGGTAAACTGGGAAGGCAATTCCTCTAACCTGCTGGAGCACTACCAGCCCAAGCCTGTCCCTGAAGAAGAGCCTGCAGATGAAACCTCTAAAAAGGCAGCAAATGAGCAGGAAGAAAAAGCAGAAAAAGAACCTGAAGAAAATACGTCAGATAAGCCCGAAGAAGATTCAATGAATGAGTCAGAGGAAAGTAAAGCAAAAGGGTCCGAAGAGGAAGTCAATGAATCCAAGGAGATAAAAAATGATACTTCTCTGCCAGGGATTGATAATTCACAAGATATAAATACAACAGAAAACATTACCTCCTAGATGGAGCCAAGAATATTCGCTGTCATCCCTGCTTATAACGAAGAGTCCAATATAAAAAAGATAATCAGTGAGACAAGAAAGTATGTCAATAATATCATTGTAGTCGATGACGGCTCTAAAGACAGGACAGCTGAACAGGCTGAAAAAGAAGGGGTTATTGTTCTTAAGCACATCATAAACGCTGGTAAGGGGGCTGCATTAAAAACAGGCTGTGATTATGCTGTCAAACATGGAGCAGATAAGATAATTGTTTTGGACTCAGACAACCAGCACGAGCCATCAGAGATCCCTAATTTCTTAAACGCTCTTAAAGATGTTGATGTAGTTCTGGGCTTCAGGACCCTGAGTAAAGAGATGCCTTTCATCCTGAAATTGGGGAACTGGTTTATCAATAATATAACAAGATTATTATATTCCATGAATCTGCATGACACCCAATGCGGCTATCGGGCCTTTACATCCCATGCATATAAAAAGATAAGATGGGATTCCTCTAATTACTGCATGGAATCAGAGATGATCGCTAATATAGGAAAAAGAAACCTTAAATACAAGGAATTGCCAATAAGAACAATATACAATGACAGGTATAAGGGGACCACAGTAATTGACGGAATAAAAGTCGTCTTAAACCTGTTTTGGTGGAGGTTATCAAAATGACGCTGGATATATTGGGAATACAGATTTTGGGCATTTTATTTGGGATATTCATGATGTATTATGTTTTCCTAAACCGCAAAAGGAAAGAGCTGACAATAAAGGAATATTCATTCTGGACTGTCCTATGGATTGCATTTATCCTATTAACATTATTCCCCCAGTCATTAAAGCCTCTTGTAAGGTCGATAGGGTTTGCAAGGACGATGGACTTCTTCATAGTGGCAGGTTTCATGTTCCTCATAGGAAGCTTGTTCTATATATATCTGCTGGTCAGGAAAAACCAGAAAAGGCTGGAAGAGATTGTAAGGAGGATAGCCATTGAAAAGAAATGAGCCTCAAAAAACAGCAATATCCTCATAGACCGGCCCTTTGGGCGTTAAAGTGCTCTTTACCAGCCTGAAATCCTTAACATCTATTCTCTCTTTTTCCAACTTAATTTTTTTCAGGCTTTCAATAAACTTATCCCTGTCATCCACAAGCTTCACCCTGGCAAGGGTTATGTGCGGATGGAACTTATAGTCTTTCTTAAAGCCGAACTCCCTTAATGCATCCTCAACATCCTCCTGTATCTTAATAAGTTCCTCTGATTCCCTAATGCCCGCCCAGACTACCCTGATATAGTTTTCATTTGGAAAAAACCCGACCTTGTCCAGGATCAGGCAAAAAGGCTTAACCTTAACCTGTTTAAGCCTCTCTTTAATCCCCTCTGCCTTTTCCTCAGAAACCTTTCCTAAGAACTTCAATGTAATATGCATCTGGCTTTTGTCCACCAGCCTGATCCTAGCTGCTCTTGAATCTATCTTATCCTGGACCTTAGCCAGGCTGTTTTTTATGCTTTCAGGGATTTCAATAGCTGTGAACAGTCTCATATTACAACAGTTTTATTTAGAACTTTTTAATATTTTTTATTTATACCTAAACACACTAAGTTTCAAAAGAAAAAAATTTCAAAAAATAAAATAAAAAATAGTAAGAAAAGGTTGCTTACTCTTCCTTCTCCTCTTCCTGATCTTCACCAGACTCGTCACCAAAGTCTTCTGAATCCTCCTTTGGTTCTTCTTCCGGAGAAGACTCTTCAGCTGGAGCTTCCTCTGAAGGAGCCTCTTCGCCTGCTGGAGCACTACCTTCTCCAACAACCTCGCCAAAGCCAACCCTTCTTAACACTCTTGTGACCTTGACCTTAACCTCGTCTCCTTCCTTGGTGTTTGGCACAAAGATGACAAAGCCGTCTTTCTTGGCTATGCCGTCGCCTTTCTCTCCTACAGCTTCTATCTTCACGTCTATCTCATCCCCTACCTTTACAGGGGCCATGAAACCTCTACTCTGTCTAAAATCTCTTTCCATATTCTATTTCACCTTATGTTCTAATTGCGTGCTTTCGCACAATCTTACACTATACTCAAAGGCCAACATTCAAGGCAAGCAAAGCCCAGAACACAAGCCTCCTTCTATATATGTAATAAGGCATAAGAATAGATTAGAGTATTTAAAGGTAATGGTTTTTTTTGGTACAAAAAAGAGAAGTGATATTTAAAATTACCCCACTTATCCAGCGCCCATTTTTTTAGCTTTGTGTAAAAAGTAACCTAAAAACCTGACTCTATACACAAATTGGACTTAATACGCAAAACTGGTTTTTTGATTAAACTAATTAAGTAAGAAAAAAATAAAAAATAAATTAAATATCCTTAAGCCCCTCCTCAGTCACCATAAAGGAAGCCTCACCATCAGCCAGATAGGGGCTGTCAACCAGCTTAGCGACCCTGCATCCCTTCTTTCCCCTTCTGAGGTAGACCCTTGTCTGCGAGTTGTGCGCCACTATATGCCCTCCTATAGCCTCTGTCGGGTCGCCGAAGAACATGTCTGGCTTTGCCATAACCTGGTTGGTCACATACACGCATAGGTTATTTGCCTCTGCAACCTTGGAAAGGGCATGCATATGCTTGTTCAGCTTCTGCTGCCTGTCAGCCAATGTCCCTCTCCCTATGAACTCTGCCCTGAAATGCGCTGTCAATGAGTCAACTATCGCAAGCTTCACGTTCAGGCCCTGTTTCTTTATTAAATCATCAATCTTCTCTGCAAGCAGCATCTGGTGGTCTGAATTATATGCCCTTGCCACCTTTATCCTTTTCAACGCATCATCAGGGTCTAAGCCAACCCCTTTCGCTATCTGCACGATCCTCTCCGGCCTGAATGTTGATTCTGTATCGATAAAAACCACATTAGAGCCAGGTATATTCTTCAGGCAGTTCACGCTTAATATATGCGCCAGCTGCGTCTTTCCTCCTCCATAGGCAGAAAAAACCTCTGTAATCCCCCTTGACTCAAAACCGCCTCCGATTAAAGAGTCAAATGCCTTGCTTCCTGTGCTTATCCTTATCGTAGTGCTTCTCTTGCGCAATATCTCTGTCCCGGACTCAAACCCCATGTCCAGTGACGCCCTTGCAGCAGCTATAACCTTCTTGGCTGCGGACTGCGACATCCCTGTAACCTCTATTAATTCACCTGGCGTAGAGACAGCAACAGCCATCAGGTCATTATACCCCACTGCCTTCAGTTTCTCAACAGTGGCAGGGCCAACCCCTGGAAGATCGCTTAATGTCTTCTCTTTCTTAGTTTCCTGTCTTGCTCCTGCTTTTTTTGATTCTTGCTCAATTACATCAGAATCCTGCTCCATATCCCCTGTATCAACATCCATAGTATCCTCCAAAACCGCTTCTTGCTCCATCTCATCATCACCTCTTTCATCATTTTCCTGCTCTTGCTTTTTTTTCATCATAACCACCTCATATAACCGCTTCTTCATATATCCCGCTTTCATTAGAAGATGGATCTTGCCCTTTCAGGACAAGATACTCATATGCTTTCTGCAGTACCAAAGAAGCCTTTGGCAGGTCATTAAGCCTTAAAGAATTAGAAGTCTGCCATTTGCCTTCCTTATCAGTATACCTTCTCTGCAGTGTTATTGTTCTGTACTCCACTGCTTCGCCAGTCTTCTTGCTGGTGCTGTTATTCCTCCATATTGTAGCACTGATTGCTCCAGTGCTGAACTTCTTTTCAGGCTGGTTGCCTGTAGCTTCTACATCCATTTAAAACACCTCTTTCCTTTCGGTTTTTGTTTCAAACCCACCTTATTTAGGAAGAGCAAAGCTTCCGGTGAGCGAGGTACTGCCTTTCAGCAGCAGAGATAAGTAAGCATGGATTCTTTATATACCTTACGCAGGGTTGGCAAGTGGCAAGTGAAACATTGATTTTGCCCCCACAGCCGTTGAAAAGCCCAAATTTAAGGGAATTGGGGTTGGCAAGTGAAAAGCAGAGAAGAAGGCTAAAAGAGCTGATCCTTAACCAGAAACATTCTTCCTAAACCGGGCATATTTCTCCTTATATGCTATCTTGCTCATCAGGTCATACACAGAAGTAGGCACAAGCATAAAAGGAAATATCGTAACCCAGAACTTAGGAAACTCCCCCAGATACCTGAAATACAGCTTAAAGATGCCCTTTCTCAGCTTCTCATTCCTTGTCAGTTTTATCCCTGCAATCGTATGGCTCTTAAGGTGGACCCCCATGAAATCGTTCATTATTGACCTATATTCCCTGGAATTTTTCCCGAAAGCCTTCGCAGCTATCCTGCTGTACCCCACTACATCCATCCTCAGCCTTCCAAAGTACTTCAGTTTTCTAAGGTAATAATCATTCGCAGACCTCCACCCAACGATCTCCTTCCTTACGTACATAACCCTTGCCCCTTTTTTCATCATCGCCAGCATCTTATAGATATGTATGTAAAGCGTACCTAACATATCCTCATAATCCCTCACATCATTCCATCTCTTCCTGTTAAAAAGAAGTATTGAGATAAAGCTTACGCTGGACGCAGTATTCCTTACAGCGTCATAAGGGTCCTTAAACAGAACATTCCTGTTAAACCTTTTTTTAAGCGGGTCTGAATCAGGGATTATCTTCTTCAGGCTGATGTCATAGCAGTGCCTGCTCAATACAAAGATATCAGCAGAAAGGTTCTTTCTAATGATGCTTAAAGCATAATTTATCCCTCCTTTTTTTATGATATCATCACTTCCAAGAAGCCAGCAAAACCTCCCTTTTGCCATTCCGACAGCATTGATAAAATTCCTGTCTGCCCCCAGATTCCTTTTATTGCACTTATAAAGGATCCTGACAGGGGCTTTACCCCTCCATCTCCTAACCACCTCTTTAGTGTTGTCAGTAGAGGCATTATCGCTCACGCATATCTCCACACACCCCATATTCTCCTTATCCAGCTGCCCTATAACACTTCCTATTGAATCATCAAGAAATCTTGCAGAATTATAGGTAGGTATGCACACAGAGATTATCGGTTCATCAGTTCCTGCCATTTCAATGCCTCTTGATCAATAGATTCATATCTCATCAAAAAGATACTTCTTTCTCTCCGCAATAAGTTTCTCAAACTCCCTGGCAATCTTAAGCTCATTTTTCCTCTCTTCAGGGCTCATCGTATGCTTTGCCTCAAAAACAGGGATGTCCTGGTATCGCTTAAAGTTGTTCATATACTCGTACGGATCATATATCATCCTGCCGTTTTCATCAAGCCATTCCATCAGCCCTGTATTCTCATAAGGGATAAGGTTAAAAAACCTCACCTGGTAGACCGGATACTTAAGCACAAACTTATACGTATTCCTGAGAGACTCCTTGGTCTGGTAAGGAAAACCTATTATAAAGAACAATCTCACCTTAAATCCCATCTCTGTAGCGTTCCTTACAGCCTCTTCGATCTTTTTCTCTGTAGTCCCTTTCCTTATAAAATCAAGGACAGGGTCTGAAAAGCTCTCTATCCCGAAAGAGATGTAGTCAACCCCCAGCCTTTTCAATAAGCCCAGTATTTCCTTAGAGCCGGAGCTGATCCTTACCCCCCCTATCAAAGAAAGCTTTACATCCTTAAGCCCCTCCTTCTCATAAAGCTCTGCAATTCCCCTCAGCCTGTTGATGTCAAACGCGAAGTTGTCATCCAGAACATGGATATCATCATGCCCCTTATCCTTCCAGTATTTCAGCGCCCTGATAAAATACCCTGCGCTTACCCCTCTCCAGTTTTTGCTGAGCAGGCTGCTCTGCTGGCAGAATATGCACTTAAAAGGGCAACCTCTTGATGATATGATAGGGATTATCCTTGTTGGATACTTTTCAAGCTCAAACATCCTGAACTTAGGGAACGGTATCGTGTCGATATCTTCTGTAATCCTTCTCTCGTTGGACCTTATCCTTCCTTTGCCGTCCTTATAGACCAGCCCTTTGACCTCTTCAAGCGGCCTTCCGGCTACAAGCTCGTAGAAAGACTCCTCCCCCTCTCCTAC
>JAHWHQ010000012.1 GCA_019323195.1 Candidatus Woesearchaeota archaeon
AACACCTATCGCTGCAGGCCCTGGATTGCCTCTTGCGCCGCCATCGCAGTTTATCGAGATTTTGTCATGCATGTTAAAGTCTTAAGCCTCTCAGCAGCTTTTTTACATTCAGATATAGTTGGAACCAGCGCCAGCCTTACATAGCCCTCTCCCGGATTAACACCATCAACCTTATTAGAGATCCAGCTTCCCGGAGTGCTTACTATCGCAATCTCTTTCTCCAAAAGCCTTTTTGCAAAATCCAGGGAAGACATAGGCGTCTTCTGCCAGATATAGATGCCTGCCTTTGGTGTGCAGTCATCTAACCCTATAGAGGTAAGCGCATTCACCATTATGTCCCTTTTCTTCCTGTAAGAGTTCCTGAACTCAACAACATGCTTCTCATCCAGTAAGGCAGCTGAGGCAGCATCCTGGATAAAGGTAGGGGTTCCTGAATCAACATTGGTCTTTACCTTCTTAAAGATGTCAATCACGCGTGAATCCCCTGCAAGCCAGCCTACCCTGTATGTTGTCATGGCTGACCTTTTTGAAAGGCTCTGAACAGCAAAAACACCTTCCTTTGCGATCTCCAGTATGGACATGGGCTTTTCATCATAATAAAGCTCTGTATAGCACTCGTCAGAGCCTATGATAATGTCATTATCCTTGCCAAAATCAACTATCTCCTTTAACTTCTCCTTTGAGATAACAGCCCCTGTCGGGTTATTAGGGTAGTTTATCCACATAAGCCTTGCTTTCTTCCTTATTTCAGAAGGAATTTTCTCAAGATCAGGCAAAAAATCATTCTCCCTGGTTAAAGCATAGAAATAAGGCCTTCCCTCTGCAAATAATGTCCCCCTTTCATAAGGAGGATAGCCCGGATTAGGAATTATTACAACATCACCGGGATTGACAAAGCCTTCATGAAAATGAAATACAGCCTCTTTTGCCCCTATATTTGAGGTGATCTCTGTTTCAGGGTCCAGAACCACATTAAAGCGGTCTTTTGACCATCCTGCTATAGTTTCCCTGTATTCTATATCCCCTATATAGCTTGGATAGCCGTCTTCCTTTCTCTTGTCAATGGCCCTTTTGCAGTAATTCCTTATGATAGCAGGTGTAGGCACCTTTGGGTCGCCTATCCCGAAGTCTATAGGGGTTATTCCCTGCTTTTTCAGCCTTGCAACCTCATTATCCACGTCTGCAAAGGCATAGCTTCCGATGCTCTCTATCCTCTTGCTTGGCACTATTTTCATAGTAAAAATAAAAGAAATAAGTTCTTTATAAACTTTTTGAACTATTATTGAAAAAAACGGGCCCACTGAGATTCGGACTCAGGACCTACTGCTGACCCTCCTTTGGTAAGAGGCAGTCGCTAAAATCCAGACCTAACTTCAGTTAAAATCTGTCTAACCAGGCTGAGCTATGGGCCCATAGAAAAGGAAGAAAAGGTGGTCTATTTATAAAAGTTTTCTATAAGAGCTTTTGCAGCAGCTTAAAAATAGCAAAACTATTTATAAGGAACCAGGATTCCAAAGGATTAGAAAAAGGTGAAAAGAACATGAGCAAGGAAATACACGGTTTTTTGCAGGATTGTGTCGGCTACGGCCCTTTAAGCCAGGGTGATTCCCTTGAAGGGACAATACTTGGCAGTGTACCTATAGAGAAGAATAAGATGGGCGGAGTGCTGTTTCCCAGGATATATGATTGGAATGATTTCGCTTTTGAAGCAGAAGGTAAGGGGAAATTTTCTGCTGACGTGCCAAATGCCGGAAAAATCTTCTTTACCACAGATGAGTTGGATATGGGCCTGAAGAATCTAATCTTCATTAGAAATGCATTTTATAAAGAAAATTCCGATGGAATCAATACCTTTTTTGATGATGTTAGAGAACATTTGCCTTCTGCTGATTATAGGCTGGAAACAGAAACAGGAGACAATAAAAACGAGCAGGCATATACTTTAAGGGTAACACGGCGGGACCTCTATTTAAGGCTGCAGGGCTCTTTTGAGGGGAACACCCCTAAAATATTGACAATTATGTTTAACACAGAAAAGGAAACTGTGGATCGATTGAATGAAATAGTTAATGAACATTGTAAGGCCTCTAACTGTGGATGGATGCTGAAGAATAATCCGCTGGACCCTCTCTCATCTAAAATGCCAACTTCAGAGACATATGATAGATTGCTTGATAGTGTATTGGAAGGGAAACTTACCTATAATGGCTTAAAGGAGGAATTGAAGAACTGCAAGGCTGCTGAATATGACCAGTTCACCGAATTCTTCCCTGGCCAGGTTGTAAACCAATTTAGGTTTGGCAAGGGGATAATAGTCAAAACAGGGCCGGGAACAAGCAAAAGGTATGACAATATGTATGCCATATTTCCTTCTATGGGAGAGCCAAGTACGAAGATACCAAACCTGGGAAACCCATATATGGGAAAGCCCGATAAAGAAAAAGAGAAACTTATGGTGCATAACAGGATAAAGGAAGTAATGCCATGAATCAGGCAAGGAAGAATAAATAAGCACAGAGATTCTGATGGCAAAGCAAAGAGGTGAGGGTGCTGAGAAACTATGAGCGAACAAATCAAAAGGTTTTTGAGGGAATTCATGGGCTATGAAAGGCTGGACAAATTAGGTCCAAACATAAAGCATACTCAGCCGGAATTCAGGCAATCATTGGAAGGGACGGTCATTGGAACAGCATATACCCGGCCTTCTATTATGATGACGCCTGATAAAAACAGGGTAAACGAATCAGTAGTCCCAAGCATATATAAGCTGGAGAAGCTTCTTCTTGATGAGCAGGAGGATGGCACAAGGTACGGCTCATTATGCAAGGGAGGAAATACTGTATCCTTTACCAGGGAAGAATATGAAATGGGATATAGATATGTAATATCAAGCCCGTCTTTTTTCTTCAGGAATGATCTTAATGAGATAAAGGCATTTTTTGAAAGGGTTAAAGATGAATGTTTCCCTGGTGCAGAATATAATGTGAAAGAGAGAAAATCCAGAAGAGAGGATGGCAGGGAAGTGACAACAGGTTTTGAGCTAAGCCTGAAACATGATGGTTTTTACCTGAAATTGTCAGGCATGAAATACAAAGAAACCTCAAAGAGACTGCTTATACTATTTAATGCAGAGGAGGATGCTGTAGATAGCTTAAACATGATAGTTGAGGATTATCATAAGAACCATGCCTCTAAGACCAACAATTCTCCCAGAGACGTTAAGCCTAAACCTGTCCAGGATGATATGCCTGATTCAGTGCTTTACCCCGAATATGTCAGCAAAGCAGAAGAACATTATCCTGATTATGAATGGTTAGAAGCTAAACTTAAGGATTGCCCTTCTACTACTGAGTATAACATAAGAAAAAAAGAATACTATGTAGGGCAGGTCCTGGAACATAAGAAATTTGGAAGGGGGATAATATTTGAGATCATAGATAAGGGCAAGATGAGGGTCGCATTTCCCAGTATAGAAGGATCATTCAATGACAAAAAGAAGATTTTGGCCTATAACTATGCCTGACCTACCGGCTGTGTTGAAAATGTAGGTTAGCAGCCTAAGGTCAAAATCCTATCAAAAACAACATTCAGCTGACAGGAGGGGGTCAATTGAAATTTTGTGCAAACAAAATTTATGGTTTTTAGCCACCCCGTCGGGGGATGTCAGCAATCAATGTAAACATCAAGGATTTTGAAGCTGCTAACCCGAAGCGGAGCGAGATTTTCAACACAGCCTGACCTACCTCTTCTTTATAGAGATCTTGGCGAGTATCTGGGTGTGCATCCTTTTCAGGAACTCCATCCTGTCCTCTATCTTCATTATGTCAGTGCGGCCCTGGGTTATCAGGTTTAGGGCAAAAGGCGACGGCAGGGATGTGTGTATCTCCTCAACCTTTATCTTCTTCTCCTCAATGCCCTTTATTACATTAGAGGTGTTCTCGATGTCCATAAGGTCCTCTAACACCTCCCTCCTTGCTTCCTTCAGGATAGAGAAATTTGGGGAGATCCTCCTTACTGCATTAAGGAGTATCATAGAGCTTACCTGCTGCCTTCCTACCCTTTTAGTCCTTCCCTTATAGCTTCTTAAGATCATCAAGGCCCTGGCTGCGCAGTGCCTGAACCTTCTTTTAAGGACCTCTGTGCGGTCTATAGCCATCTCCATGACCTTGTCCAGCTCCCTGCTCTTCAGAAGCTTAAATGCCTTCATGACATCAACCTTCTTTGTGGTGCAGATATAAAAGCCGTTGTCGCTTATACCTATCTCGACATCCTTGTGCTGCGTCCTTCCTATGGCAAAGGCTACAGCCCTTGACAGGCAGTCATTGACCCTTCTTCCGAAGAGCGAGTGGAAGACAACATACCTAAAGCCCTGCTCATCTGTGTAATGCTCTACTATGATCCTTGTGTCAGAGGGTATCTCAGCGTAATTGTACTGCTCATAGAAATAGCTGTAAAGGGATTCAGAGGCGTTCCTGTCAACATAAAGGTAGGAATCTATGAAATTAAGGATATCTTCCTTAGGCTTATTATAGCAGAACTTCTGGCCCAGTAATTTCCTGAATTTTCCGATGTCAAGGGCAAGGTCATAGCTCAAGGGCAGCATCTCTGAAAACCAGGAAGGTATTGTGGGCGGCCTGCTGACAGATGCCCTGACCTGCGCAACCATGCCGCGAGAGAACTTAAACTCATAGACATTGCCGCCAAGCGTGAATATGTCGCCAGGACGCATCTTCTCCAGGAAGGACTCCTCTATATAGCCCACTGTCTGGTCGCCTATCTTTACAGCCACCTTCACCTCTTCAGGTATGGTCCCTATGTTGGTCATGTAGATGACCCTTCCCATCTTTCCCCTTCTTCCTATCATCCCTGTCTCCTCATCATGCCATATCTTCGCATATATGCTCCTGTCCTCAAGCGAGATGTATTTCCCTGACAGGTAATCAAGAACCTCTATGAAATCCTGCCTTGAAAGGCCCTTGTAGCAGTAAGAGCCCTTTACAAGCTTAAAAAGATCATCGATATGTATCTTATTCTGTATAGCGATGCCGTCTATCTGCTGCGCAAGGACGTCAAGGCAGTTAGTAGGGATATGGATCCTGTCTATCTTCCTGTCGATAGCATCCTTAAGAAGCACAGCGCATTCGACAAGGTCATCCCTGTCTAATACGATGATCCTTCCTTTTGTCTTTTCATGAAGGCGGTGGCCGCTTCTCCCTATACGCTGCAATGCCCTTGCGACTGATTTAGGAGAGCCTAAGCAGATTACCAGATCGATATACCCTATGTCAATGCCTAACTCTAAAGAGGTGCTGCACACCACAGCCTTTAATCTCCCTTCCCTTAGCTTTTTCTCGATGTCAAACCTTAATGCCTTGCTTAAGCTGCCATGATGTGCCCCTATGTTCTCAGTATAGTTCTTCGGGAACTTCTCCTTAAGGTGGTGCACGACCCTTTCAGTGGCAGACCTTGTATTTGTAAAGATAAGGGTTGTCTTATGATCCTGTATAAGCTGGTCAATCAAAACATACATGGAATGGTGCATAAGGCCGTGCTCTGCCCCTACAAGGTCCTTTACAGGGCTTAATACCTTTAGGTCCATGTCCTTGATGAACTGGACATCGACTATCTTGCAGGGCCTTGGCCTGCCGTCCTCATACCCTACCAGGAACTCTGCAACATCCTTTAAAGGGGATATTGTCGCTGAAAGCCCAATCCTTGTCATATGCGGCGATATCGCCCCTAATATCTCCATGCTGAGGGAAAGATGCACGCCTCTCTTGTTCTCTGCAAGGGCATGGACCTCATCGCACACGAACCAGTCAACATGCCTTAGATGGTCGATGAATCTAGGCGATGAGAGAAGTATTGCCAGCGATTCAGGCGTTGTAATCAGGATATGCGGAGGGTTTTTCAGCATGGCAGTCCTTTCCTTAGTCTCTGTATCGCCTGTCCTTACAGCCACCCTAATGCCCAGCTTTTTCCCTGCAATAGCTTCCATCTCCTGCAATGGCTCCATAAGGTTTATGGATATGTCTGCTGAAAGTGCCTTTAAAGGAGAGACATATACTGCATATACCCTGTCTTCCAGTATGCCTTTAAGCGAAGAGTCTATCAGCTCGTTAAGTATGGAAAGGAAACTGGTCAAGGTCTTGCCGCTGCCTGTGGCTGCAGACACAAGGACATTGTTCCTTGAATGGATGTCCATGACCGCATACCTCTGCGGAAGGCAGAAGGTCCTGAATTTAGCCCTAAACCATCTTTCCACTACCGGGTTGAGTATACCGAATATCTCCTCGTCCGTGTTTTCCTTTTTCTTGAAGATTACCACCTTTACCGCTCCTTTTTAATGTTGCTAGGGGTGTTTTCCTGTGTTTATAAA